>CAZKSL010000020.1:0-10585 GCA_964555495.1 Hadarchaeota archaeon (SeqCode) | reverse complement strand
AGCCTGGCCGGTGACCTGATCTTCCAACACCTCGTCATGCAGCGCAGCCGGGCCGATGCCCGCGAGAGCCAGAAAAGAGAGACCGGGGCGGCTGCCGTCTTCCCGGAGCGGAAGCCCCCGGCCGTCGCCGAGTATTCCATTCGCAAGGCCTATGGTCGTCTCCTGGAGCTATTCGAGAGAGCCTTCGCCAAGAAGAATCCTTTGTTCAGTCTCCCGATTTATTACCCCTTGGCTTACTACAAAGGTGACGATAAAAGCATCGATCCCTTCGAGCAGAACCGCCAGAAGCAAGTCATTAGCTTGATCCGCACCCAGTTCCTGAAACGGTTCGAGAGCTCCGTCTGCGCCTTCGAGTTCTCCTGTGACCGCCTGATGAAAAAGCTCCTGGCCTTTCTCGAGGTCCACAGCGAAACGGATGCCGAGAAGAAGCGCCTGTGGCGTTGGAAGCAGCAGCACGCCGAGGTCATGAACTACGTTATCCAGCGCCAGCTCTGGGACGAGGAAGAAGTTGGGGATGCGGACGAGGATGTCATCCCGCAGGAGCTTCTCGATGCCGTGACCAAGCTCAGTCGGGACGAATATGAGGTCGCCGAGATCATGCAAGAGACCTTCCTCGATCTCGACCAGATCGTGAGCTTTCTCGAGGAGACCAGGAAGTTTGAACCCAGACACGACGACAAGCTCAAAAAGCTTATCCGCCTCCTCAAGTCAAAAGACCTGGAGGGCCAGAAGGTCCTCATCTTCACCGAGTTTGCTGACACGGCTCGCTATCTCTTCAGGGAGCTCCAAGGAGCCGGCATCGAAGGAGTCGCCCAGGTTGACAGCGCCAGCAAAGGCAACCGGGCCGACATCATCCGGCGCTTCTCCCCCTACTACAACGGTACGACCTCTGCCGAACTCAAGGCAAAGGGCATGAAGGAGACCCGCGTCCTCATCTCCACTGACGTTCTCTCCGAGGGTCTTAACCTCCAGGACGCCTGCCGGATGATCAACTACGACATTCACTGGAACCCTGTCCGTCTCATGCAGCGCATCGGCCGCGTGGACCGGCGCATGAATCCTGCGGTGGAACAGAAGTTGGTTCAGGACCATCCTGAAGTCGCGGCGTCCCGGGGCAAGGTGTCCTTCTGGAATTTCCTCCCGCCGGATGAGCTGAACGCTATTCTGGCCCTCTACCGCATTGTCACCCAAAAAACCCTTTTGATTTCCAAGACCCTGGGCATCGAAGGCAAGAAGCTGCTTAGGCCCGAGGACGATTACGAGGCGCTCAGGGAGTTCAACCACGCCTACGAGGGCACCAAGACCGCAGTCGAGGAGATGCACTTAGAGTACCAGGCCCTGCTTCAAGAGAGCCCTGATCTCTTGGGCATCTTAAACGGCCTGCCAGGCTCCATCTTCAGCGGACGCAAGCGTCTTGCAAAAGGGACCCGGGGAGTTTTCTTCTGTTACGGTCTGCCTGCTCTGGACAAAGAGACCGGCGAGTTCACCGAAGAAGCTGGAATGACGCGCTGGTATCTCTACGACCTGGACCGGGATTCCATCCTTGAAGAGCCCGGAGAGATCATCGAGAGTATCCGCTCCAAGCCGAACACTCCCCGCAGGTGTGTCACCGAGGAAAAAACCCTGAAAGAGATCCGGGCCAAAGTGCTCAAACACATCAAAAACACCTACCTCAAGCGGGTGGATGCCCCTGTGGGAGTCAAGCCAAAACTCAGGTGTTGGATGGAACTGAACGAGGGGTGAGCCAATGACGGATTACCGAGAAAGATTGAGGCAGATTCGCACCTTTCCATCCCTGATCAAATTCCTACGAGATGAACTGGACTGGCCGATCATTCCCGAGGACTTCGAGGAGCTGACTTTCGATTACTCGCCCGAGGAGCTGGGCATCGACACGGCCAACGCCGCCAAGATTCAGGAGATCAAGCGCCTGCGGCCCTTGGCGGTAAACCAGCCCTGGGGCATCTTCTTT
This sequence comes from Hadarchaeota archaeon (SeqCode), assembly GCA_964555495.1. Taxonomy (GTDB): domain Archaea; phylum Hadarchaeota; class Hadarchaeia; order Hadarchaeales; family JAGGTB01; genus CAZKSL01. The sequence continues at coordinate 8,613 of CAZKSL010000020.1, read as the reverse complement.
GTCAAGTTCGAGCCCAAGCGCCTTCCGATCGTCGCCTTGCGGCGTATTCTTAGACAGGTAGTGATGAAGAAACGAGCCTCGGCCAACAGCGCCGAGCGGGCCAGCTGGCAGGCAGACGACCTCCTCTTCATATCAAAATATGGCAGAGATGGCGACGAACGCCGGATCAACTTCGTCCATTTTGCCCAGCCTGACCAGAAAAATGATCTACCCACTCTCAAGGTCCTCGGCTGGGATACCCTCGATACCGGGCTTCACCTCGACCACGTGGCAAATGTGCTGGCGGGGCGGTTGGCCTGGCCTGATGACGAAGAGGATGTGGAAAGCTGGCGGGAGTCTTGGCGCTCGGCATTTACCTTACGCCACGAGGAAGTAATCGATACCTCCAAGACCTTGGCCGTGCGGTTGGCTGATCTGGCCCAGGCCATCCGCGACCAGATAAAGGACGTCTTACCCATTGAGACGAAAGACGGTCCTTTGACGAAAATTATGAAAGCCATTCAGGAGGCCCTGGTACACGACCTGGACGTTGATGGTTTCGCAGACATGTATGCCCAGACCATTGCCTATGGCCTCCTCGCGGCCCGGGTCGAAAACCCGGGTGCCAAAACCCCAGATGACTTTGCGGCCCAGATGCCGATTACAAACCCCTTCCTCAAGGAGTTGATGGAAACCTTCCTTAATGTGGGCGAAAGCAAGGGGAAGGGTGGTGATGTCAGAGTTATTGATTTTGATGAACTTGGGGTAAGCGAGATCGTCGAACTACTTTACAACCCAAAGACCAATATGGAGGCTGTTCTCCGTGATTTTGGGGACCTCAAGCCCGAAGAGGACCCGGTCGTCCACTTTTACGAACTTTTCCTCAAGGAGTACGACCCCCACGAGAAGGTCAAGCGGGGAATCTTCTACACCCCCCGGCCGGTGGTCTCCTACATCGTCCGATCCGTGGATGAGCTCCTACGCACCGAGTTCGGCTTGGCCAACGGCCTGGCCGACACGACCACCTGGGGCGAAATGGCAGAGCGGCATGAAGGCCTCATAATCCCGGGGGGCACCAAGCCCGATGAACCGTTCGTCCAGGTCCTGGACCCGGCCACGGGCACCGGCACCTTCTTGGTTGAGGTGATCGATCTCATCCATAAGACCATGACGAAAAAGTGGCAGGATAAGGGGCGCGGCGCCAAAGAAATGAACCGACTCTGGAACGACTATGTCCCTCGGCACCTCCTCCCCCGGCTCTACGGCTACGAACTGCTCATGGCTCCCTACGCCATCGCCCACATGAAGATCGGGCTCAAACTCTACGAGACGGGCTACCGCTTCGGCAGCGACGAGCGGGTGCGGGTCTACCTGACCAACGCCCTGGAGCCAGCTCAGGACTTCTCCGATCGATTTGCTTCTATGATCCCCGCCCTCGCACACGAAGCCCAAGCTGTCAATTCTGTCAAACGGAACCAGCGTTTCACTGTCGTCATCGGCAACCCGCCGTATGCGGGTATCTCCTCTAACATGACGAAACAGGCGCAAAAGATCGTGGCTCCATACAAAATCGTGGACGGCGCAGCGCTGAATGAGCGCAAGCTATGGCTGCAAGATGATTATGTGAAGTTCATCCGCACGGCACAGACGACAATTGAACAAGCCCACACCGGCATCCTCGGCTACATCACCAATAACGGCTATCTCGGCAACCCGACCTTCCGCGGGATGCGGCAAAGCCTCATGGCTACGTTCCAGCGAGTGCGCGTGCTTGACCTGCACGGCAACGCCAACAAGAAGGAACAATCTCCTGATGGCTCGGATGACAAGAACGTTTTCGACATACGTCAAGGAGTGTCTATCTGCCTCACAACACGGGCGGGCGTGAAGCCTTTGGTGCAGCACTTTGACCTATGGGGCACCCGTGAGGCGAAATACGCATGGCTCTCCGGTCATAGCGTGGGGGACACATCTTTTCCGATCCTCAAGCCCGACTCGCCTTATTACTTCTTTGAGCCGCGAAATATAGACTACCGGCTCGAATACAATTGCGGCTGGCGCATTAATGATCTCATGCCTTTGAGTAGTGCCGGTTTTATCACTGCGCGTGACCACTTTGTTGTCGCTTTTGACCGTAATGAGTTACTCGCTCGCATCGCTGACTTTGCCGATCCGGAGCTTTCCGACGTCGAAATTCGCGCGAAGTATTTCGCTGGCTGTGGCTCCGAGAAATACCCGGATGGTGACACGCGCGGCTGGAAACTTGCAGCGGCGAGGAAACGCGTGCAGACCGAGAAAGATTGGGAGAAGCAGATCGAGGACTGCCTGTATCGCCCCTTCGATAAACGCTTCGTTTACTGGAGCGAGGGTATGATCGACTGGCCTCGCCCTGAGGTCACGGGTCATATGCTGGCCGGGACGAATATAGCCTTGCTGACCGCAAGGAGCAACAAGGCAAGCGGAACAGACCACTTCTTTTGTTCCAAGCTCATCTCCGAAGCAAAGTGCGCGGAATACTCCACGCAGTCCGCTATTTTTCCACTCTTCACATTCAGAAAGGCCACTTTCGGTAAGAGCAAGCTATCCCTCGGTGATGAAAAAGAACCAAACCTATCGTCGGGTTTCCTTAAGGCGTTGTCCAACTCGCTCCGTATTCCACAAACCCAGGCAAACAGCTTACCCAAAGGCATTACCCCCGAGGACATCTTCTTCTATGCCTACGCGGTGTTTCATAGTCCCGGTTACCGGAGACGGTATCTGGAGTTTCTGAAAATTGACTTTCCGCGCCTGCCGCTCACATCAAGCTTGGAACTATTTCACGCGCTGGCCCGTCTTGGCGGTGACCTCGTTGCATTCCATCTCGTCGAGGCACCCGTACAGCACGCTATCTTCGCCCAGTGCGACACATCTGCCAAGGCATGGCGCTACGAGGTTCAAAAGGGATACCGGCTGCCTGTGGCCCTGACCTTCACCGGGCCCGCTGAGCCTATAGTCGAAAAGGCGGGTTGGTCAAACGACACCGTCTGGCTTGATGCAGTCAAGGCGGTCAAAGGCAAGGGCAAGGGCTCCATCGGCTTTCGCGGTGTGCCCGAGGATGTCTGGAACTTCCACATCGGCGGCTACCAGGTCTGCCAGAAATGGCTCAAGGATCGCAAGGGCAGAACGCTCTCGGCCGACGACCTCACCCACTACCACTGCATCGTCATCGCCTTGCACGAAACCATCCGCCTCATGAAGGAGATCGACAAGGTCATCGACCAGCATGGCGGCTGGCCGGCGGCGTTCGCTAACGGTGGTCCAGGCCGCAGCTGATCGCCAATGTTAGAACGTCACACCTTGATCATAGGCAATTTGTAAACGAGGAAGGGTTCACGATGTCGATGTCATGGGAAGAGGCTGCATACGAAGAAGGCATGGAGGCTCTCTATGCTGAATTTAAACCGCAAGCTATTGAGGAGTTTAAAGATGACCGTTTACAGTCATATTACGTAGCCAACCCTAATCTTGCCGAGGCTCCCAAACGCTTCCTGGCCATGGCACGTCAGCTCATACCTCAGTCCCCAACCGCCTCATTCATCTTCTCAGCCATCGCCGTTGAGGTCGGCCTTAAGGTGGTACTTCTCAAGCCGGTTGTCCATGGACTTGTCCATAGTGAATCAATAGCTGAAATGATTGCTGATATGGTTGTGGTGAGCACGCGGTTTGATAATAAGTTTCGCAGTCTATTGTTTCGTATCCTCTCTGAGTATGGGAGTATCGACCTAGCGCAATATAAGCGACCTGGGTCATTACGCCCCCTTTGGGAGGAGATAAGAGAGATTCAAGAGCAGCGCAATAAGATCATGCATCGTGCTGACGATGTGGGGGATGGGGAGTCTCAAAAAGCAATATCTGTCGCTTCCGCCGTTTTGGATGAATTATTCCCCTCACTTATTAAAAAACTTGGTCTTCATTTGCACGAGGGTGGGCGGGTTTGCAACGACTATCATTGTAAACACAAAGAGCTCCTCGAGAAGCTCAGACTTGAATGTGAACCAAATACCCGAGAACAAGAATAAGGTCTGTTAGATGAAGTTACTCACGAAACTTATCAGGGATTTTTCTTGTACCTGAAAGGAGCGGCAAAATGGAAAACCAAAGCTTTCCATATGTAGAGGTTACACAAAATACTAAGCGAATTTTAATTACGGTTCTTCCGGCAGGAGTCGTAGTTCACATTAGCTATGCAGCTGTCCGCGGACAATCTGAAGAACCCGGCGCGGTCCAACGTATTCTCAATCCGAGCCGCATAAACAGTATAAAGCTGTTTACGCTAAGAGTAGGCGATTTTCCTGGTGCAATAATCCTCAACTGGGTTAAGGATCAGGATAATGCGCTTAAGAGATTGGATAATAGATTGTCTTTCAATACGATTGAACGTTCGGCTCAGATAATCGACGGACAACATAGGCTCGCGGGCATCCGTGCTGCTATTGAAGAAGACCCCAAAATAAACGATCTCCAGCTACCTGTTGCAATATATGAAAATCTATCTACGCGTGAATGTGCAGACATTTTCTTATCCATAAATACTGAACAAAAAACTGTCCCTCGCAGTTTAGTTTTCGATCTCTATGGTTTGGCCAGTGAACCTACGATAGATGCAGCCGTTGTAAGAGCGCGAGATATTGCTATCTTTTTAAACGAAGAGGAGTCTTCACCCTACAGGGATTTAATCAAGTTTCCCGGTGCTCCAAGAAGAAAGGGGGGTATAGCTTTATCAACGGCTGTAACTGCCCTTAAAGAATTAGTCGAAGAACGAGGTAGCTTTGAACAAATAGGAGCCCCGGAACTCGAGCTTCAGCAACGCATCATTCTAAATTATTTCAATGTTCTTGCCGGTAAATATGATAATAAGTGGAATGAATCCTCGAACGCCTTTATGTATGCCTCAGGATTTGTCGGTGCAATAGAGTTTTTCAAGCTTAAAGTGATACCTTTTTGTACTAAAAAAGGATCTTTTCAGAAAGAAGTAATTTCACGGGTAATAACTATGCAGCCAACCAACCTAATACTACAAGCTGAAGTAAAAGGTTTAGGTGGAAAGGACGCTCCGAAACTAATTTTTGACCGACTTAACAATATGTTTCGGCCAGATATTGAGGTCCATGGTGAATTTTTGGTATAGCAAATGCATAAATCACAGGCATATTTGACATCAGTTCTTTTTCCAGGAACTCCTAATAGAAATACTGTTACGACCCGAAGAATTTCATCAGCCGAGGCCCAAGCACTTGAATTATCATTAAAAGAAGACGGCGTTGATTATTTATATTCCGCCTCGGTGTCACTCGGCGATGCCTTGGGGGGTATTACACGAGGGCTTTTCACCTGGGCAACGGTAAAACTTTACTACTCTACTTTTTACGCTGCGCGAGCGCGCCTTGCACTGAAAGGAATATGCCTATTTTATGTAAAAACCTCTGCATTAAAAACCTCTGCATTTTCCCTTTATGCACAAGCAGGTCAGCTACCATGCAAAGTGGCAAACAATACTCATAAAGTCGTATTAGATCTGTTCGAGCGCTATAATATAGATCCTTTCCTCACTTCGCAACCAATAGGCATGGACAATCCTCTTCAGTGGTTAATGAATCGTCGTGAGGAAGCTAATTACAAAGAAGCAAGATTCGTTGAACCAGATGTACCAAAACATTTTTTAACAATATCCAAAGTGGGCGTACGCAGTGCATGTCAATCGTATGTTGTCGATGATAAGGCTGTTTTTATGTTCGACCCAGACCATGCCATATTGGCTTATCCATTGGAAATGATGAAAAGAAGTTATGCTGATTTTCATAAATATGGTCTGTCCCCTCAGAAAAGAGAGGATAAAGCATTTTTCCGTAAACTTATTTCAGATAAGAACGGTCCTTTGCCTTATGTTCTCAATATCTTTGCAGCTTCGCATTAACTATGTCTGAAAGTTGGTGGGGTTAGCTCTATCTTAGAGGATCTTTTGTCGCGGCGACGGACGCATTGCTTGAAATATTAAAGTCGCCCCACCCTTCTGATCAGAATCTATAGAGTGTTCCACGGCTATAGGTGGTCAGGCGACCGGAGAGATTTGTCCAAAAAAAATTTATGGGGCCGGCCCAATCCCTCAGTTCGAACCGTGAACGCCCCACAGAAAGCGTACAATGCTTTTTAAAGACCAGTTTACGGAATGGGTCCAGCCAAATTTTGTCTGAATAATTTTGGGGGCGGGTCCCATAAGCAGGGGGGGCGGAGCCATATCGATCCGGTTTGAGGCCAAGTTTTTTTGAGGGCGGGATGAGCCCACTATGGAACCCCCGGGGAGGTCTCCCCTCATCACTAGGTTTCAGACTATCAAAAGCTCCTTTCCTACACCCTTTCCTACTACCCTACTAGAAACGAGTACTTGTCCTACAAAACGAGTAACGCTTTTTTACTGGGTATTTGGATGAGGAGCATCACCACTTTCAAGCGGCAAGATTTTTCTGATTCAAAATTTGGGAAAGAGAAAGATAGGGAGGCCTCTTGACCAAAAGGTCAAGCCAAATTTTGGAAAAAATCTGTGTAACATCCCTTAACTTGCGTAGGGGGGTAACTTTCGGTTCCTCGGGTTTGCCTTCCCAAGCCGAAATATCATCAGGGCAGGGCCATGGATCACGCGCGCGGCTCCTGGAGTAATCTTCGGTGGGCTGGCGCCGGGGCAAGCAGGCCGGGGAAACCAGGCTGACGCCGAAGCCGATATGCTGATAGGGTTTAGTTTATAGTGTGGAGAGAGACCATCCGTCAGACCACAGCAAAACAGGGACTAAATAAGCATTTTTCAAAAAGGTCAGACATTGCAGACATTGAGCCTTTAACGTCTGCGCCATCAAACTCCCGCCATTCCTCGGCTTCATCCCGTTGCAGATATTGCCGACATTGGTGCGAGTCATAAAAGTTATACCTGTTGGGCAAATGAGAGTCCCGGTGCTCTGGGTCTGGGCTTCCGGGCCGGAAATCCTTCAGGCTTGAGCCGGCGCCGATAGGGAACCGCATGGAGCGGTTGCAACAAGGTAAACACCGGGGGGCCGACCAGAAAACCTCTTTTTTGGTTTTTTTTCTTGACACTATATACTATTAGTATATAAAAATATTCATGACGAATCTGGAGTTTAAAAACTGGCGTGCGAAGTGGGGCTTAAGTCAAGGCAAGCTGGCTAAGGCTCTGGGGGTGCGGAGCATGACAGTAGCTCGGTGGGAGTGGGGGACCATCCGTATCCCGGCCCTGCTTCCCCTGGCGCTGGAAGCCTTGGAACATCGAATGAGAAAGGAGAAGGAAAATGGGTTTGATGGTGGAGTGCCTAAAGGCCAAGAATTGGAATAACCAAAATAAGGAGATAATCATATGGGCGTAAAAGTAAGGGAGCGGCCCGAAGGTTCGGGAATTTGGTGGATATTCGTCGACCATCAGGGGAACCGGAAGGCCAAGAAGATCGGCAGAGACAAGAAACTGGCCAAAGAAGCGGCCAGGAAGATTGAGGCTAAACTTGCTCTTGGGGATATGGGCATCATGGAAGAACAACCCAAGGCCCCGATGTTCAAGGAATACGCTGAGACTTGGCTGCATGGGTATGTCAAGGGACTACGGCGTCAGTCTACCTTTGAGCGGTATCAAGATGTCTTGCGGCGCCATATTTACCCTGACCTTGGGAATCGGCCCATTGATAAGATTGGCCGCGGCGAAATACGGGAATTACTTCTGAAGCTTTACCGGAAAGGGCTATCCCGAAGCACCATCTGTCTTATCCGGGATGTGATTGGCGGCCCATTGTCCTTTGCCCTTGATGAAGAACTGATACCCAGTAACCCGGCAACCGGGATTACTAAAAAGCTACAACTCCGGCGAGACAGGAAGATTGAAATAGAACCCCTGACAGGAGAGGAAGTAAGCCTTTTCCTGAATGCGTGCTCAACCCACAATCCGGAGCACTACCCATTTTTCATCTGTGCTTTCCGAACTGGGATGCGCCTAGGGGAACTGCTGGGGCTGCGGTGGGGTGATGTGGATTTCCACGGGAAGTTTATTCGGGTGAGCCGGTCGTACAAGCTGGGGCGCCTGACCCCCACTAAGACCGGCAAGATTCGGCGGGTGGATATGTCTGACCAGCTTCTTGAGACCCTCAAGAGTCTCCATGTGGCCCGGAAAAAGGAAGCTATGAAGACCGGCGCCGGAGAGGTCATTGAGGTGATTTTTCACCGGGGCGGCAAGCCCATGGAGCAAAATTATATCCGGCGAGTTTTTAAACGCCTACTGATCAAGGCAGGGCTCCGGGAAATCCGGCTACACGATATCCGTCATACCTTTGCCAGCCTGCTGTTAAGCGATGGGGCCAGCCCGGTGTATGTCAAGGAGCAGTTGGGCCACACCAGCATCCAGATGACGGTGGACATTTACGGCCACCTGATCCCGAGCAGCAACCGGGAGATGGTAAACCGCTTGGACACGCAACCATCCGCAACCTATCCGCAACCAGCACATATAGAAAAGGCGTAACCATTTAAGATTACGCCTTTTTTATACTAATTGGTGCCGAAGGCGGGATTTGAACCCGCACGGGTATTCCCCACCACCCCCTCAAG
>CAZKSL010000019.1:0-10797 GCA_964555495.1 Hadarchaeota archaeon (SeqCode) | reverse complement strand
GATATCTACCGGGACGGGGATACCATGTTCCTTCGCGTACTTGATCCCTTTCCTGCGGTCGAGATTTAACTCGCGGATGGGTGCGATTATCTTCATATCGGGCGCCTTGAGCGCAACAGTGGTGTCAAACCTGAACTGGTCGTTCCCCTTGCCGGTGCACCCATGGGCGACCGCGTCTGCCTTCTCCTTCCGCGCGACCTCGACCAGCTTCGAGGCGATTGGGTAGCGGGCCAGGGCTGTGGCGAGGGGGTACCCCTCGTAGAGCCCGTTGGCCTTGATGCTCCTGAAGATATACTCCTCGACAAATTCCTTCGTGGCGTCGATATCGTAGTGCTTAACCGCCCCGAGCCGCTTCGCCTTCTTCGCGACCTCCTTCAGCTCGGCCGGGTCCTGGCCGACGTTCACTGAGACCGTTATCACGTCCGCGGCGTACTCCTCCCGAAGCAGGCGGATGGCGATGCTGGTGTCCAAACCGCCACTATAAGCGAGCGCAACCTTCAAGTTTCAACCCCACTAAGAGTAATATTCGCATAATTAAAGAATACCTGCTTCGGAGCGCTCCTCGCCCCTCCCAGCAAATTTTTTAGCGGGCCTTCCCTATCACAAGTTGCAATCGGCCGGGTGCCTGAATGGTGACGAGAATAGTTTATAAGGGAGAGGGCTGCACGGGGTGCAAAATTTGCTCCGTCGCCTGTGCCTACGTCCACGACAAGGTTTTCAGCGTCCGCGGCGGCCGAATCTGGGTGGTGAAGGGGGAGCCCCAAACCGATTACCCGGTCGTCTGCCACCAGTGCGCGAAACCCCCGTGCCTAGAGGTCTGTCCGGTGGGTGCGATTACCAAGGAAGACGGCGGCGTGGTCCTCGTGGATGAGGAGCTCTGCATCGGCTGCGGCGCCTGCGTCGAGGCCTGCCCGTTCGGTGAAATCAGCCTCCATCCCTCAAAGGAAGTTGCGATTAAGTGCGACCTCTGCGGCGGAGACCCCGAGTGCGTGAAATGGTGTCCGACCAGGGTTTTAGAGCTAAAAACTGAGGGGAGCGCTGCCCAAGAAAAGAGGAGGAAGTGAAAAAATGTCCTATCCCTACGGCGGGTACCAGGGTCAGGTCCTGCGCGTCGACCTGACAAACGAGGACATAACCACCGAGCAACTGCCACGAACTCTCGTGCGCAATTATCTGGGAGGCTCGGGATTCGCCGCCAGAATTCTTTACGACGAGTTGAAACCAAAAACCGACCCGCTGGGGCCCGAAAACAGGTTGGTCTTCGCAACTGGCCCCCTCACCGGTACCCTGTGGCCGACCTCGGGAAGATTCATGGCGGCCGCGAAATCCCCATTGACCGGCGTCTGGGGGGAGGCCCACTGCGGCGGATTTTTTGGCCCAGCGCTGAAGTACGCGGGCAACGATGTGCTGATAATCCAGGGGCGCTCGAAAAAACCGGTTTATCTGTGGATTGACGACGACTTAGTCGAACTCAGACCAGCTAAGGACCTCTGGGGGCGTAACACCGCCGAGACGACCACGATGATTCGCGAGATTCACGGAGATCAGGAGGTAGCAGTCGTCTCGATCGGCAAGGGTGGGGAAAATCTGGTCAGGTTTGCCTGCATCGTGGATAACTACCAGGATGCCTTCGGCCGCACGGGCCTGGGGGCAGTCATGGGCTCGAAGCAGTTGAAAGCAATTGCGGCTCGCGGAACTCACGGCGTCAGAGTCTCAAACGAGGAGGAGTTTCTTAAGCTCGCAGAGGAGGGGCACGAGCGCGTCTTCAATGAGGCGAGGCTAGATGGTCTGAAGAACTACGGGACTTCCCCGCCCCTCATCGACATGAAGCGAAAAGTTGGAGATCTTCCGACAAAAAACCACCAAACTTTAACTTTTGAAGAAGCGAAGAAACTCGGCTGCAGTGCAGTAGAAAAATATTTTGTGAAGAGCCGCGCATGCTTCGGCTGCTCCATCCGATGTAAGAAGGTTCATCGAATGCCCTCGGGGAAGTATAAAGGATTGATTGCGAAAGCCCCGGAGTACGAGACTGCGTGCGCTTTCGGGCCAAACTGCGCGGTAGATGATTACGGCGCCATCCTCGAGGCGAATAGACTCTGCGACCTCGCCGGAATCGATACGATGGACGTTGGGGATACAATCGCCTGGCTCATGGAGTGCTATGAAAAGGGGATCGTTACAAAGAGGGACTGCGACGGTTTGGAAATGAAATGGGGGAACTCGGATGCCATGGTGGCGCTCGTCAAAAAAATAGTGAATCGAGAGGGCATCGGGGACTTACTGGCTGAGGGAGTTTATCGAGCGGCGCAAAAACTCGGCCGCGGATCCATGAAATATTGCATGCACGTCAAGGGCATGGGGATGGACCTCAACGACGGGAGAGGCCACAGAAGTTTGGGATTGACTCAGGCGATATCTCCAAGAGGCTCATGCCACATGCGCTCGCTCGTCGTGGTCGATCAAGGCTTCGCATTTCGGAAGATTGCGGCCAAGCGATACGGAAAGGACAAGCTTCCGGAGATTTGCGACCCGTACGCCGAGAAACACAAGGCCTTGGCGGTGAAGGACTGTGAGGACGTCTATACAATCAGGGACTCGCTGCTCATATGCTGGTATTCCTGCGGCTGGCCGCCAGTTTTTTGGATGGATGACTTCGCGGCCGCGGCTGCAGCTGCGACGGGAATCAAAGAATTTGGAAACATCGATGAGATGTATCGAATCGCCGAGCGCATATGCAACCTCCGAAGGGCCTTTAATGTGCGAGAAGGGTTCGGCCCGAAGGATGACACCCTGCCCGATCGAATCCTGAATGAGCCGATACCCGACGGACCGAGCAAAGGTCAGACCGTGGACCTCAAAGTCATGCTGCGAGATTACTACAAACTCCGAAAGTGGCCAAACGGCGATCTGAGTAGAAAAACTTTGGTCGAACTCGGCTTGGCTGATGTGGCAGACGAACTTAAACAACTGGGTAGGATCTGAACTATGGAAGTCCTCGTCAAAGTCCACAGCGACCTCAGAAAGAAAGCCGGCGCCGACGGGTTCAAAGTTCCCATCGACGAGCGGGAAACAATTGACACCTTGCTGATTAAGATTGGAAAACGTCATTCTGACCTGTTGGAGACGATCTTGGACCCCCGGACCGGAGAACTCCGCGAGCACTTCAACATCTTGCTCAACGGCCGACGGATTCAACACATCCGCGGAATCCATACCAAGCTTAAGGATCGGGACGAAATCACGATATCTCCGCCAGAGACAAGTGCCTAGCTTAGGGGGTGTGCCAACTGGCTCTCGAAGGTTTGGACGGGAAGTACGTCGACATCGGGGTCTCAGGTGGCGCCCTGATCTTCCTCTTGGCGTTCGTCGTTTGCCTAGTCGCCTATTATTTCCTCAGAAAGCGGGTCGAACGAAAATGGATCTTGGGGATACTCGCCCTCTTCGTGATAGGTTACGCAATCAGGCTATTTATCCTCCTGAGGAATCCCCTCATCTACGGGATCGATGGCCCCTGGTATATCAGCCAAGTCGGGTACATCCTGCAAGATGGGGCCATGACTGAGTCCACGGCCCCGCTCGTCATGTATTTCACGGCGGGACTCTCGGCCTTCTGCGGCGATGTCACGCTCGGCGTAAAAATTTCCCAAGCTTTCCTCTCGGCGTTGCCAATCCTGACAATCTGGCTGCTGGTCAGGTACTTGACGAAGAACAACTTCGCAAGTTTCGTAGCGGCCCTAGTGCTTGGCCTCTCCGCGATGACCGTGGGGATGTCAGACGTGCTCAGGAACACCGGGGCGCTCGCCTTCCTGCCGCTGTTCTACCTGTTTTTCCTGAAGTTCGTCAACGGGGAGGGCAGGAAGTGGACCATAAAAACTCCGCTCAAGATCCGCGGGAAGAATTTTGGGCTGACGTTTAGCACAAATTTCGTACTTTCACTCGCCATCTTCCTCGTGATTCTGGGTTGCCATTTCCTCACGGCCGGGTTCGCCGTCATGACCGTGGTCGCCTACATGGCATTCTTCACGGGGTATCGGAGGAAAATACCCTGGCGGGAACTCAAATTTGTAGCCGTGCTCGGGTTGATAATGTTAGTCGGCATAGCAGCGTTCGGCACCCTTCGAAACAAGATCCTCAACACTGCAAATACCATCTCTACGAGTGAGCCGGTGCCCACGGGCCTATTTCCTTTCTCCGAAACTTCGGTCCCAACCCCTCCGGGCGGGGCAGATGGAGACTCACCGGAAAAAATGTTCACGTTCTTTCTACCTTTAGTCATCCTGGCACTTCCGGCGGTGTGGTTCACGCTCCGGCATCGAGACCGGAGATATCTGCTGTTCACCGCCACTATCTTTCTGTCCCTGCTTTGCTCTCAAATTTGGGTAGTGAGTTCCAACTACGCCTTCAGGTTTGTGATAATGATGTACATCGCGCTTTTCGTCTTGACGGGAATTTCGATTTGGTACGTGAGGAGGCACCTGAAAAAGGTCGCCGCCGGAATACTCATCGGCGTGATCGGTTTTTCCGCTTTCACGCTCGTGAGCATGGCGGCCACAGCAGGGGCATGGATCACGGAGGAGGACTGGACCGAGCTGAGGTCGATAGGCCAGCAGCTCCCCGAGAACTCCGTGGTCATGGCGCCAGGGATGGAGGAACTTTTCCGCTGGAGCCAGCTCGTGTTCGAAAAAGAGATAGGCTCCACTTTCCAACCATGGGGGCCGAGCGACATAGAACAACTCGCGCAGGGGATGCAAAACACAGAACAGACGACAGGCATGACGTGCTTGGCGGTCGTGGAGAAGGACCTCGTTGCGGACGTTGAAAACCTCGAAAACTTGGGCCTCCAAATATATGACAACGTGCAGACCGCTCATTACATAGTGCTCCAGCGGGCGGAGAATTCAGGGGGCACCAAACAGCGCAGCGCTACTCAGGAGGAAGGGCCGAGCAGTTTGCCAGTGTACGAGAACGCCACCCGTTTAGACCTGAGTCAGGCCCAGCTGAAGGAACTCATATTTGGCGAACATACGCCTCCCTCAGAAGTCTTGATGGCCGCGTATACCACCTCGGCGAGTCCTAGCGTGGTCGGAAGCTGGTATGAAAACGAGATGCCCGAACAAGGATGGGTAGCTCAAGAAAAGATGATAGAGGAACATTCTGCATTCCTCCGTTACAGCAAGGCAGGCGGGGGGGCGATAATCAAGATATCTGAGAATGCCAGTGGCACAGTATTGGCGCTCGCAGAATGGAGCGAGGGGGGAGGAGGCCCGGACGATGGTGGTCCTGGCATGGATCAACTTGAGGCCTCCAGTGAAATCAGATTCAACCACAACCCGCTCTTCGCCTTCATCCTGCTGCCGATCGAGCTCGCTCAGGGGCTCTACGGTACCGCGATTTACGGGACCCTGAAACTCGCCATCGCCATCCCGCTCTCGGTCGGGCTGATCGGACTTTTAATCGGATTTGTCCCCGTCCTCGTTCGCAAATTCAAAAAATCCGAAAAGCCCCAGCCCAGACGGAAATGATTACCTCAACAAAATTTCCGAGATAGTTTCTCGACATCTGCCAAGAATTTCAGGATCGAAGGGTCCGCGAGTCGGTACATTATCTTCTTCCCCTCGCGCCGCTTGTGAATGATTTTGCACTTCCGCAGGGCCTGTAGGTGGTGTGATATCAGCGATTGCTCCTTGTCGACCTCGTCAATGATCTCGCACACACAGCGTTCACCCTTTTTCAACGTCAGGAGGATCTGGAGCCTCGTCTCGTCCGCCACACACTTGAGCAGCCGGAGTTTCCTATCGGTCAACTTTTATCACCCCTCTTTTTCGGGAACCAGTGCTGAGTCCGAAGACATATCTTTACCAGCGTCAGCATGATGGGCACCTCTATCAGTACCCCTACCACGGTTGCGAGCGCGGCTCCAGACTCTAAACCGAATAGCATGATGGCCACGGCGATTGCCACCTCAAAGTGGTTGCTGGCGCCGATCTGCGAGGTTGGGGCAGCATCCTCGTAACTCAATCCGATTGCCTTGGATATGCTGTAACCAATCCAGAAAATTAAAAAGATTTGTATCACGAGGGGCAGCGCTATCATCCCGACGACCAGAGGTTGCTCTAGAATCACCTCGCCCTGCAGGCTGAAGAGCACGACCAAGGTGATGAGGAGCGCGATGATCGAGACGTTATGAAGTTTTGCAGTAAACTCCTTGAACCACTTGCGTCCCCTTCTCCTCAAAAGCTCCCGCCTAGTAAAATAACCCGCCGCCAAGGGTAGGCCCACGTAAAGCCCTATGGAGAAGGCGAGGGTCTCCCAGGGGATGGGGATCCGAGCTACGCCCAACAAAAAGCCGGCGAGCGGCGCGTAAAGAACAATCATTACCAGCGAGTTTATGGCGACCATCACCAGCGTGTGCCCCATGTTGCCCTTGGAGAGGTAGCTCCAGACTAGGACCATCGCGGTGCAGGGCGCTACGCCGAGGAGTATCATCCCGGCCGTGTAATCGGAGGCCGCTCCCGCCGAGATGAACGGGGCCCAGATTACGGACATAAAGAGCCAGGCAAAGAATGCCATGGTAAAGGGCTTTATCATCCAGTTCACGAAAAGCGTTGTTCCGACGGGCTTGGGGGTCTTGCCAGCCTGGACGACCCTCCTGAAATCTATCTGGACCATTATCGGATAGATCATAAAGAAAAGACAGATTGCAATCGGGATCGAAACTTGGGCATATTGAACCCTGTTCAGCGCTTGGCCGAGCCCAGGGATAACTTGCCCCAAAACTATTCCTGCACCTATGCAGATAGCGACCCAAAGCGTCAGATATTTCTCAAATATACCTAACTTTTTTTCTGCCATCTGAACCGGCCTGTAAAAAACATATGAATTTTCATTCATATATAAATCGGCTTTGAATGAAAAAATAATCCAAGGTTTAGCGACTACTCAAAGGCTTCGAAACCAAGCTCGAAGGCGCGCATGTTCACGTCTTCGGTGCCCTTCGGGACGTTCTCCAGTATGGTCCGCTTAAGCGTCTCGGCCTTGATGGGAAGCTTGCCGGTCTTCGCCAGCGCCCCGAGCATGACCACGTTCATCGTCCGGAGGTTGCCGGCCTCTTGGGCGAGGGAGATCGCGTCAAGCGTTGTCACCTTCCCGCCGAGGCCCTCCACCGCCCTCTTAATCTTGTTAAGGGGGGGATACTTGGCGCGCCCTATGTTCACGTCGTAGGGAGTCCAAGCGCGGGTGTTCATCAGCAGCAGGCCGCCCTTCGAGAGGAACTTTACCGAGTTCCGCAGGCCCTCAAGAGGTTCGAGCGCCAGCACTATGTCGGCGCCGTCCTCGGGGACCAATGGCGCGTAGATGTCCTTACCTATACGCACGTGGCTCGAAACCGCGCCCCCGCGCATCGCGGCACCGAAGGTCTCCCCCACTCGGGCGCGCAGGCCGTCCTGAATCGCGGCGATGGCAACGATGTGAGACGCACGAATGCTGCCCTGGCCACCGACGCCGGCGATGATCAAGTTTGCGTCGCTCATTTTTCGCCCTCCACACTGATGGCCCCGGTCGGACAGACTTCAGCACACATCCCACAATCGATGCAAATCACGGGGTCTATCCCGCCCTTCTTGTCCTTGTAGGTTATGGCCGGACAGCCGAAACTCACGCACTGTCCGCAGCTGATGCACTTTTCCGGATTGACTTTCATCGACTTGCGCTCAAATTTCTTCTCGCGCAGGGCCTGGAGCGTGCAGACCCGGCTAGCTATGACGATCGAAAATCCATCGTGCCTCAGAGCCTCCTCAAGCACCCTCGTCGCCCCGGCCAGGTCGAAGGGATCGGTGGTGCGTACGAACTCGACGCCGCATGCCTTGGCGATATTTTCGATGCTGAGTTGCTTCGCCTCCTCCCCGGTCGCGGTCAGGCCCGTGCAGGGGTCTGGCTGGTGTCCGGTCATCGCCGTCCACCGGTTGTCCATCACCAAGAATACTCCCTTCGCCTTGTTGTAGACGGCGTTGATGATCGCAGGGATGCAGGCGTGGAAAAACGTGGAATCCCCGGCCACCGCCACGAGCGGGCCATCCTCATAACCCGCCTGGAACTGGCCCTCCAACAGCCCGATGCCGCCCCCCATGATGTAATTGGTGTCCAGCGTCTCGTAGGGTGACTCTATGAGATACCTCATGGACCCCTTCGTCGCCCCGGCCTTGACTCCCTTGCCGACGATTCCGTAGCCCCCCTGCTCGTAACAACCGATGTCCCCGTTCACAATCGGGACTTTCTTGCCCAACTTCTGCAACGCCCGCTTCAGGGCCCAGTAACTCCCGAGGTGAGGGCAGCCGGCGCACAGCGTCGACGAGCGCGGGGTGATCAACTTCTCAGCATTCTTCCGTGCGCGCTCACGGGCAGGAGTCCTTTTCAACTTGACGCCAGCCACCTTAGCTAGCGCCTTCGCGACTAGATCGGTGTTGATTTCGCCAACCGGGTCGAGCGCCCCCGTGAGCTTGCCCTCAAGCTTGACCTTCGGGTTGACCTCCTTCGCCAGTGCTTTGACCTTATGCTCGACTAGGGGCTCGCCCTCCTCTACTACTAGGATGGTCTTGACAGCCTTGAGTAGGCAGATTACTTTGCGCTCCGGCAGCGGTGTGGGCGTTCCAACCTTCAGAAAAGCGACCTTGCCATCGAGCCCCAGCTTCCTCACCGCCTCGCGCGCGTAGCCCGAAGCCAAACCCGGGGCGATGACGCCGACCTTAGCGCGCTTCGGCACTTTCAGCTCGTTCCACGGAACCTTCTCTATTTCCCGCTTCACCTCCGGCTGACGAGATTTTAGCCACCGGTGCTTCTCCACGGGGCCGGGGGGGCCGTAGACGTTCCAGCGGTAGGGTAGCTTGTAGTGCCGGTCGAAGACGGGCTTTCGCTCCCTCCGCCCAATCTTTCCCAGCTTAACGTCGCCCGATGCGTGGCTGATTCGGGTTACTGAGCGGACGAATACTGGGAGCTCCAAGCGCTCGGAGAGTTCGAATGCATAGCGGGTCATGTCCTTTGCCTCCTGCTGGTCCGCCGGCTCAAGGCAGGGGATCTCGGCGTAAGCGGCGGCGATGCGGGTGTCCTGCTCGTTCGAGGAGTAGTGGGCGTCTGGGTCGTCCGCGACCGCGATAACGAAGCCGCCTCGGACCCCGGAATAGACGAGCGTCATGAACATGTCCATGACCCAGTTCAGCCCCGCGTTCTTCATCGAAGTCAGGGCACGGACCCCCGTGAGTGAAGCGCCGGCCGCCACCTCAAAGGCGACCTTCTCGTTGGTTGACCACTCCGCGTGAAAACCAAGCTTCGGCGCGACCTGGGCCAAGGTCTCCATTATCTCGGATGCGGGCGTCCCTGGGTAGGAAGCGGTGACATCCACGCCGGCCTCAAGCGCCCCCCGGGCAATCGCCTCGTTGCCCATGAGCAGGATGCGTTTTCCGGGTGAGTCCTCGGCGATGCCCAAACTTTACACCTCAAAATTAGATCAATACCGACAGCACGCGGACTGCGCGCGACGGACTTGAGTAAACTGGGATTTGTTTCTCCTCGAGCTTCTTCCGCTCTTCGGCCTCGGCCTCGCCGCCGCCTAGCATTACTGGGACCAAGGTCACGCGGTTGAAATAACGCTCCACCGTCTCAGCGATTCCGGGCATGGGGTCACCGACTATCATGATGATTGAATGCACGTCATTGTAGGTCGTGAGCACCTTGAGCGCATCCTTGTACGTCTTAGAGGTAGCGCTCCCCGTTAGGTCTAGCGGGTTTCGGATGATGCACTCGGGGGGCAGCTCCTTCTTCAGGCGCTTGACCGCCTTCTCGGGCAGGTCCATGAGTTTCAAGCCGATTTCCTCGCTGGTATCCGTCGCCAAGATCCCCGAACCCCCCGAACTTGTGACCACCACAGTGTTCCTCCCCTCAGGCTTTGGGAGGCGGGCAAATCCCTTGCACACATCGTAGAGTTCCTCCACGCTTGAGACGTTGATCAGGCCGACCTGCCTGCACGCGCTTCGGAACACCTCGTATCGTCCGGCGAGTGATCGGGTGTGGGTGAGTACCGCCTCGGCGCCCTTCTCGGTGCGGCCGCCCTTCAGCACGACCACCGGCTTCTTCCGCGCCGCTTTCTTCGCTATCTCCAAGAATTTCCTCCCATCGGTGATCCCCTCGAGGTAGAGGGCGATGACCCTCGTCCGCCTATCCTTTGCCATGTAGTCGAGCAGCTCGATCTCGTTGATGTCGCTCTTGTTGCCGAGCATCGCGAACTTTGCAATCCCGATTCCATCATCCTCGGCCCAGCACTCAAGCGCCGCGCCGATCGTGCCACTCTGGGAGATTATTGATATCGGGCCTTTCCTCTTGACCAGTGGCCAGCTCGCACACAGTCCGCTTGACGTGTCGTTAACGCCCTGACAGTTCGGGCCCAAGATTCTGATCTTGGCCTTCTCCGCCGCCGCGACCGCCTTCCGCTCCAGCTCTTCGCCCTTGTCCCCGATCTCGCCGAAACCGCCGGAGATTATCACGGCGGCCTTGACGCCCTTCTTCCCGCAGTCCTTGATGACTGAGGGGACAATCTTCGCTGGAACTATCACGACCGCGAGTTCCACCCGCTTCGGAACGCGCTTAATCGAGCGGTAGCACTTTAGCCCTAGGACCTCGCCAGCCTTCGGGTTGATAGGGTAGATTTCCCCCTTGTAGCCTGCCTCGATGATGTTGTGGAGAACCTGGTACCCAAGCTTGCCCGGCGTCCGCGATGCTCCGATTACCGCGACTGACTTGGGGTTGAAG
>CAZKSL010000018.1:0-10929 GCA_964555495.1 Hadarchaeota archaeon (SeqCode) | reverse complement strand
CTACAAGCTCGTCGCCTTCGACATGGATGGCACCCTGGTCGAGGAGCACAGCTGCTGGGGGATCATCCACCGCCACTTCGGGACCCAGGAGCGCGCCGACAGGAACCTCGCGGCATGGGAGCGGGGGGAGATTGACTACCCCGAGTTCATGCGCCGCGACATCGCGCTCTGGGAGCCGAGGCCCAAGCTCGCGCAGATCGAGGAGATACTGTCGAACTTCAGGCTGACCCCGAACGCGCCCGAGGTCGTCTCAGAGCTCCACAGGGGCGGCTATCAGGTGGCCATGGTGACGGGCGGCCTGGACATCCTCGCCGATAAGGTGGCCGAGCAGCTCAAGATCGAGCACGTCCTCGCCAACGGTCTGGAGGCGGACGGGCGGGGCAACCTCACGGGTGAGGGCGTCTTCAGGGTCGACCCCCTCCACAAGCACGAGGCGCTGGAGCCGCTGACGGGCCAGCTGGGGGTGAAGATGACCGAGTGCGTGGGGGTCGGGGACAGCAAGTACGATATCGACCTCTTCGAGCACGTCGGGCTGGGCGTTGCGGTCGGGAGGGACGAGGCCCTGGCGAAGGTCGCGGACGTCGTGATCGAGGACTTCAAGGATTTCGGCATGCTCCTGGACTACCTCTAGCGCCCCCGGCGAAATTTTAAAGTCCCCCGAAGGCTCAATAGAACCGCGTGCCCATGGGGAAATCCAAGAAATCTGAATCTACATCTAAGAAGCCGGAGAAATATGAGGCTCCCAGCTGGGACTACATCTACGAGCTCTGCATCCATGTCGCGGACCAAGTAAGAGACAGCGGCTACGACCCGGACCTCCTCGTGGCCGTGTCCCGGGGCGGATGGATTCCGGGCCGCGTCCTGTCGGATCTGCTCGAGAACCCGGAGGTCGCCACCATCAAGGTCGAGCACTACATCGGCATCTACAGGACCCGTTCGAAGCCCGAGATAACCCAGCCCCTGCCCATCGACGTCAAGGGGAAGCGGATCCTCTTGGTGGACGACATCGCTGATTCGGGAAAGAGCCTCAAGCTGGTGAAGGAGCACCTGATCGAACAGGGCGCTTCGGACGTGAAGGTCTGCGCTCTCTACTTCAAGCCTTGGTCGGTCGTGACCCCGGACTTCTTCGCCCGAAAGACCGACGCCTGGATATGTTTCCCCCACGAGATCTACGAGACCATGAAGAAGATCTACCTGAAATTCAAGAAGCGCGGGATGTCCCTGCAGGAGATCAGGACGAGGCTCGTGCAGATGGGGATAAAGCCCTCTATCGCCGGAAAATTCTTGTCCCAAATAGTGACTGGCGAGGAGAAATCTACTACCGCTTGAGGGCAGCGCGCTGGTTGCGCAGGAATTTCGCGAGCCCCTCCACGTCCTTGACGAACTTTCGCACGAGCGCCTTCAGCTTCTTCCTCGGCTCCAGCACCGCCTCGGTGTCCAGGCTCTCCAGGTGCTTGGTGCAGAACCTGGCCAGCCCGCCCCCGGCGCGGTCGAAGTCGGTCAGGATCACGATTCGGTCGTGGCCCGAGAGCCCCTCCAGGAAGTTCAGCGCGGTCCGCTTGTCGCTCGAGATCTGGCGAATCGGCCCCTCCACGCCCAGCTCGCGCAGGGCCCTGGCGTCGCTCTCCCCCTCCACGATGATGGGGACCCCCTCATTGGAGAGCTCCCGGAGTTCCTGGAGCAGCTCCTCTATTTTCTCAAGCATTTCCGGAGAGATCATACATTACTGAGTTCGGCCGCTGGCCTTTCAAACTAGGGGATACGTTCGTCCGGTGCGGGAAAATTCAGCTTTCACTCCGGTCCGGGGCTGCCGACCCAGAGTCCCCGCCTGATGCACTGCTTGCACGCCCCGACGTCACGCACGTAGCAGCGGGAGCACACGCTGCTGCCGCAAATCCCGCAGGTAAAGAGGTCTGTCGTCGTCCGCCCGCACAGCGAGCAGCTCCCGGCCACCCGGCTCATCTCCATCTCCATGGAAACATTTTTAGAACTAGGCTCTTGAATTTAACTCCCACAGGTGATTCTTTTGGAAACCCTGACGCTGAGCTGGGAGGATATCGAGAGGGCCCTCGGCGGGCTGGCGGCGAAAATCAAGCGGGAGTTTGACCCTGATGTAGTTGTAGGGGTGGCCCGGGGCGGCCTGATCCCGGCGGTTTGCCTGTCCCACCTGCTCGGCGGCAAGCTGATGCGGATAATCCACGCGAAGTACTACGAGGACGTCGGCGTCAGGGGGAAGGAGCCCGAGATATGGTCGGACGTCGGCGAGCTCAAGGGCAAGGTCCTGGTCGTGGACGACGTCGCAGACACGGGGGAAACCCTTGGGGCCGTGGTCCCCCACATCGAGCGGAAGACCGACGGCGAGGTGAGGGTGGCGACAATAGCCCGGAAGCCCCGCTCGAAGCTCACGCCCGACTTTTGTGAGATCGAGACCGACGAGTGGGTAGTCTTTCCCTGGGAGAAGGGCCCTGCCGAAAAGGGTCAGTAGGGCCTGTTCTTTAGCCCGAGCAAATACCCGGCGAGGTTCGTCCCGAGGTGGATCGGCGGGGTTATCAGCACCAGGATGAGGATGATTTGCCAGCCTGGCACAGTGATTGGCGAAGCTACCAATAACGCGACGAGCAGGAAGCTCAGCTGGTCGAGTCCCGGCGCTGCCCCTCCGCGAGCGATTCCCGCCCGGCGCTTGATGAAGCTCCCGAGCAGGTCCCCGAGAAGCGCCCCGACCGCGAGCAGGAGGCCGAGCAAGAGGTAGTGAGGTAAGCCCCCATCAATGAGGCCCTGGGCCAGCCCGATTACAGTTCCCGCCACGAGGCCAGCGACGAGCCCGTGCCAAGTTTTACCGGCTCCGAGGATTCGGCGACCATCACCAAGTTTTTTACCGCCATCTATCGGTCTGCCCCCGCCTAGCACCACCGGCGTCGCGTTCGCCACGTAGGCCGGCAGTATGAACCAGAGCGCGCTGCCTATCAGGTGGAGCACATCGGTCAAGTTATCATCTCACCCTTGAATCTTTCCACGGGGACTTGTGTAGTGCTCGGATTTATCAGCAGCGGTTTTCCCCCCCGTTGATGTGAGAGAGTCGAACAATCTTTTATTAATTCGCCCCCTTAGTTGTAAGTTGGTTCGAATGCGTGAGATAGACAAGACCACCTCCGTCTGCCCGGAGTGCCTGAAAATAATCCCCGCCACGATCTACGAGGAGGGCGGTAAGGTCTGGATAAAGAAAAAATGTAAGGAGCACGGCGAGTTCAAGGACATTTACTGGGGATCCTACGATTTCTACAAGCGCGCCAAAAAATACGCCTACGACGGCAAGGGTCTCGAGAACCCGAACGTCGACAAGAAGAACCCCGTCTGCCCCAAGGACTGTGGGCTCTGCAGGCTCCACCTAAGCCACACCGCGCTGGCAAATATAGTCCTGACCAACCGATGCGATCTCACCTGCTGGTACTGTTTCTTCTACGCCAAGCGCGCGGGCTACATCTACGAGCCGACGATCGAGCAGATAGACGAGATGGTCAAGCTCCTCAGGGCGGAGAGGCCCATCGCGTGCAACGCCGTGCAGCTGACCGGCGGGGAGCCCTGCCTGCGTGACGACCTGGTCGACATCATCAAGCTCGTGCAATCTCACGGCGTGGATCACATCCAACTGAACACGAACGGGATCAGGCTCGCCTTCGACCCGGGGCTCGTCAAAAAGGTGAGGGAGGCGGGGGTCAGCACCGTTTACCTGAGCTTCGATGGGGTGTCGGAGAAGACGAACCCGAAGAACCACTGGGAGGTTCCTCAGACGATAGAGAACTGCAGAAAGGCCGACCTCGGAATCGTCCTGGTGCCCACGGTCATCAAGTCGGTCAACGACCACGAGGTCGGGGACATGATCAAGTACGGGTTCAGGAATCTCGACGTGATTCGGGGGGTGAACTTCCAGCCGGTCTCGCTGGTCGGGCGGATGCCCCGAAAGGAGCGCGAGAAGTACAGGATAACCATCCCGGACGTCCTCAAGCAAATCGAGGAGCAGACGGACGGGCAGATTCAGATGAACGATTTCTTCCCGGTCCCGACCGAGATGATTATAAGTAACTTCCTTGAGGCGCTGACCAAGAAGCCGATGTACGACATGAGCAGCCACTTCGCCTGCGGCGCTGCGACCTACGTGTTTGAGGATAAAGGGAGCTTCGTGCCCATAACGCGCTTCATTGACGTGGAGGGCTTCCTCGAGTACCTAGGGGAGAAGGCCAAGGAGCTCCGGGCCGGGAAGAGCAAGCTCCTGACCGGGGTGAAGCTCATGCTCAGCCTTAGGAAGTACATTGACAAGGACAAGATACCAAAGGATCTCGACTTGGACAAGATCATCTACCACGCTTTAATAAAACACGACTACGACGCAATCGGGAAGTTCCACATGAAGGCCTTGTTCATCGGAATGATGCACTTCCAGGATCTCTACAACTACGACATCGAGCGCGTGAAGCGCTGCTGCATTCACTACGCCATGACCGACGGGCGGATAATCCCGTTCTGCGCCTTCAACGTCATCCCGGAGTGGTACCGGGACAAGAATCAGGAGGCCCAGGGGGTATCTTTCGAGGAGTGGGAGAAGCAGACGGGCAGGAAGCTCAAGGACGACCTCTACAAGCGGGACAAGAAAAAGCTGAAGGGCTCAGAGGCCTATCAGAAGTTTGCCAAGCAGATCAAGGAGATAAGGGCCTGACGTTGCCCGCCCGCGCGGAAATCCAGGAAAGAGTAAATATTTTATAGAGGGATGGCACTACATCAACGGATTAGAGGATAAAGAGAAAAGGCGATGTCATGGCAGCTCAGATGGGTGGCACTCCAATTTTGGTTTTGCCCGAAAAAGCTCAGAGGTACCTAGGCCGAGATGCCCAGCGCATGAACATTCTGGCTGGCAGGGTCATCAGCGAGGCGATTCGCACCACGCTAGGACCCCGCGGGATGGATAAGATGCTGGTCGACAACCTCGGGGACGTGGTCATAACCAACGATGGAGTCACAATTCTTGAGGAGATGGAAGTCGAGCACCCCGCGGCGAAGATGATGGTCGAGATCGCGAAGACCCAGGAGGACGAGGTCGGCGATGGGACGACGACCGCGGTCGCCCTGAGCGGCGAGCTCCTGAAGCGCGCGGAGGATTTGCTCGATCAGGACATTCACGCGACTGTCATTGCACAAGGTTACAAGAAGGCGTCCCAGAAGGCGGAGAAAATCTTGGAGGGCATGGCGCTGAACGTCTCAAGGGGCGACGAAAAGCTCCTGAGGCAAATCACCGAGACTTCGATGAGCGGCAAGGGGCCGGAGGCTCACGGGCCGAAGCTCGGCGAGATATGCGTCCGAGCGGTGAGGCAGGTTCTCGAGGAGGAGGACGGCAAGCTGGTGGCCGACATAGACCATATCAAGGTCGAGAAGAAGGAAGGCGGCAGCTCGGCTGATTCGCAACTCATTGAAGGCGTTATTATTGACAAGGAGCGCGTGCACCCCGGGATGCCGAAGCGGGTGGAAAACGCTAAAATCGCCCTAGTAAACGCTGCCCTCGAAGTGAAGGAGACTGAAACTGACGCCGAGATTCGCATAACGGACCCGGAGCAGCTGAAGGCGTTCCTCGGTGAGGAGGAGCGGATGCTCAAGGAGATGGTCGACACGGTCAAGAAATCGGGAGCTAATGTCCTCTTCTGTCAGAAAGGCATCGATGACATGGCCCAACACTTCCTCGCCAAGGTCGGAATCCTAGCGGTTCGAAGGGTCAAGGAGTCTGACATGGAGAAGCTGGCGCGCGCGACCGGCGGCAACGTCGTGACCAACCTCAAGGATCTGGGCTCGGGAGATATAGGTCGAGCGGGCCTGGTCGAGGAGCGCAAGATTGCCGGCGACGAGATGGTATTCGTAGAGAAGTGCAAGAACCCGAAGGCAGTGAGTATATTGGTCCGCGGCGGCACCGAGCACGTGGTCGACGAGGTCGAGCGGGCGATGCACGATGGCCTCTCAGTGGTTTCAGCAGCCATCGAGGACGGAAAATTCGTCCCAGGCGGAGGGGCACCAGAGATGGAGGTGGCCAAGCAACTGCGCAGTTACGCGGTGAAGGTCGGGGGCAGAGAGCAGCTGGCGATCGAGGCCTTTGCGGACGCGGTCGAGGTAATCCCCAGGACGCTGGCGGAAAATGCTGGCTTGGACCCGATCGACGTATTGGTCCAGCTCCGCGAGTCACACGACAAGAAGGGTGGCCAGAACAAGGGACTGAACGTGTTTACCGGAAAAGTCATGGACTCGGTCAAAAATGGAGTCATTGAGCCGTTGCGCGTCAAAACTCAGGCTATTGGGTCAGCGAGCGAAGCGGCGGAGATGATTCTCAGAATCGACGACGTCATCTCAGCAGGGAAGCTAGGCGGCAAGGAAGAAGAGGAAGAGGGCGAAGAGGAAGGCGGAATGCCACCAATGTAAGGGGGCCCTCTCATTTTTCCGAAAAAATACACACGGTTTGAGAAGGCTCGAATAGTTGGCGCGAGGGCCTTACAGATAGAGATGGGTGCTCCGGTCTTAATCGATATACCGGAAGGTCTCAGCGACCCCATCGACATCGCACTCCTGGAGTTTGATAAAGACGCGATTCCCATAACGGTAGTGCGCAGGATGCCGGGCGAGGAAGAAGAGTCCAGCGCCGAGAGCTAGGAACGCAGCGGCAAGAACGACCAAATCGGCAAGTCTTGTTCAACAGAATTTGCATACCAAACGAATTTGTGACCGGTCTCAGCCGCGATCTCTGTGGTTCTTTCATAACACGTTTGCGCCATGTTTTCGTCGGGCGGATTTGTTTCCACGTGGTCGAGAACCAGAACTGGAATTTCATGATTTTCTAGGACAGAAAGAAGCGTGTTCATCTCTTCTTCATCCTCCCCGTATACGTACATCTCGTTCTCGAAGTCGTATCTCGCAGACATTTCTTCGTACTTGAATGCATCAATGTAGGGTGATATCTCTGGGAGGATGCCGAATCCCCTATTCGGGACTAAAATCAGGTCGGGATACTCTTCTCGAATTTCTGCGATTAAGCTTATCATCCCAGGCTTCAGCTCGGGGTAAATGTCGATCGTGTCGAGCATATCCATGCAGAGACCATCGTAGTCGCCACATTCAAAGATGTAGGGGATGGCGTTGTCTAAAATTATATCATGCCATCGCTGATTGTTTACGTCGGCATAATAGCAACCCGGCCAGTCGGGGTTTGGGGCCAAAATCAGAGAGTTATCCATATTTTCCCAATATGCTCTCGTATTTTCTGCTTCCCCGATGTCGATGTAAGCTAGAACAATAACATCAGCCTGTTTTAGCTCGGACACAAAGCTTTGATCGGGAACATCATATGGGTCGATAACCACAATATCAAATTTCTTCAGGTTTTCTAAATCCGCTTGAGTGTACTCCTTGTAGCAATTTGCGTAGGAGTTAATGTTTGCCAAACGATTCGCAACGCTTGATTCACTCTGGAGGTATATCGCCGCTGAGAGAACTCCAGTTGCTATAATTGCGATTAAAGCCGGGCCCAAGATTTCCCCTTTTTTCATTCAGCCCCCCCTAAATTAACTTAAGAGCCAAAGGCTGATTTGGTTATTGGTGTCTCCATGGGCGTCCAGCTCGGGGACGTGGTCCCGAAGGAAAAGACAGAGCTCGAAAAGCTGCGAGGGAAAGTCGTCGCAATTGACGCGATGAATGCCCTCTACCAGTTCCTCTCGATAATACGCCAGCGCGACGGCGAGCCTCTGAAGGATTCCAGGGGGCGGATCACCTCCCACCTCTCGGGGCTTTTCTACCGCACCGCGAACCTAGTCGAGATGGGCGTCCGGCCGATTTACGTCTTCGACGGCGAGCCCCCGAGGCTGAAGAGTCGGACCCTCGAGACCCGCCGAACCGTCAGGGCTGAGGCCGATAAGGCGTACAAGGCCGCGCTGAAGGCCGGGGATATGGCCGAGGCGAGGAAGCAGGCCCAGCGCGCCACTAGGCTGACGGGTGAGATGACGGACGAGTCCACGACATTGTTGAAGCGCATGGGCGTGGCGTGGGTTCAGGCCCCCAGCGAGGGAGAGGCCCAGGCTGCGAGGTTGGTCCAGCGCGGGGATGCTTGGGCGGCGGCGAGCCAAGATTTCGACAGCTTGCTGTTCGGGGCCCCAATTTTGATCCGCAACGTGGCGATCACCGGGCGGAGGAAACTGCCGGGAAAGGATGTCTACGTCGAGGTGGTGCCGGAGGTCATGGAACTCCAGAAGCTTTTAGACGGGCTCGGGATCGACAGGCAACAACTGGTCGCTATTGGGATATTGGTTGGCACCGACTACAATATCGGGATAAAAGGGATAGGTCCGAAGAAGGCCCTGAAGCTGGTCAAGGAGCACGGTTCGATTGAGAAGATAACTCAGACGGAACTCAAGGGGGAGTTTGAGGTCGACCCCCTCGAGATTGAGAAGATTTTCCTGAAGCCGAAAGTGACCGACAAGTACAAGCTCAAGTGGGACGAGCCGAACCCCGATGGCATCAAGGAGTTCCTGTGTGAGGAGCACGACTTCTCTGAGTCGCGGGTGCAGACCGGGATCGACAGGTTGCTCAAGGGCTCGGGCGAGCGAGCGCAGGAGTCGCTCGAGAAGTGGTTTGGGTAGTCCTACTCCTTCCAGCCGTATTTTCCGACCAGGGGCACGAAGGAGCACCCTCCATGTTTCTGGGTTCGGGTTTTTCGCTCACTCACTTTCTCGACGGACACCAGCGTCTGGGCCATGTAGTGCCGTCCTACGGGCGCGGCAAGCTTCCCGCCGATCTTTAGCTGGTTGACCAGAGGCTTCGGCACCTCCGGGGCGCAGGCCGTCACTAGGATCCGGTCCCAGGGAGCCTCCTTCTCGTAGCCTAGGGTCCCGTCACCGACGATTACTTTAACCCGCCCGTAGCCAGTTTTTTTCAAGTTATCTCGCCCAAACTCTGCGATGTTCTCAAGTCTCTCAATCGTGTAGAGCTGTCCATTCTTCCCGATGATTTCGCCAATGAGCGCGGCGTTGTATCCCGACCCGGCTCCAATCTCCAGGACTTTTTGCCCCGCCTCAGGCTGTAACACCTCGAGCATTATCGCGATCATGCTGGGGGCTGAGATGGTTTGTCCGCGCCCAATCGGCAGGGGCTGGTCGAGGTAGGCGCTCTCTCTCAGATCCTCGGGGATGAACTCGTGCCGGGGGACCTTCCGGAATGCATCAATGATTTTTGAGGTCTTCAGGTAGCCCCAGCTCGTCAGACGGTTAACCAATTCATCTCGCTGATTCTCCAAAGTCCCACCCATATATGGAATCGCCCTATCAACTTAAGGCGGTGGGGACGTGGGCGAGAAGATCGAGGAGACCATAGTCGCGAGGGGGCACTCGGAGATCACCGCCACCCACTCGACTACCCTTATGATCACCAGGGACGAGGAGATAGGTCCCGAGGCGGACTGTGTCTTAGCGGTGGCGGCCGATAAGGGGGGACCCAACCTCTCGGAGGCTGTCAGACGCGCGATTGCTTCGGGCGGCGAGGTTGAGGTCACAATCGAGGCGGGAGGAGAGAGGGAGGTCATCCGCGGCAGGGGCCACGCCGAACTCTCGCTCGCCGACCCAAAAGATTTGGTCGTCAGGAAGAGCGACTACACCTGTGGGCGGACTCTCATAATCGGGGCGGATAAGGCCGCGGCGGACTTGTCGCGAGAGTTGGTAAAATATTTGAAAAATCCCGAGACTAGGGTCAGATTTGTCGTGAGAGTCGTTGGGTAGACTATCGGAGCTCGTCCGGCAACATATTTGGAATGCCGTCCTTGATCGGGTAGCGCCTGCCGCACTCCACGCAGACCATCTCCTCGCCCTTGAGCTCGACTTTCTTCTTACACATCGGGCAGGCCAATATCTTCAGCAGTTCCGGACTGATAGTTTCCTTCGCCATATGTGTTCACCTTGTTTCTCAAGGTTATTTAACATCGAACTCCTCGATGAGTTCTCGGAGCCCCTCCTCAAGTGGAACTCTCGGTCGATACCCCAAAATTTCCTTGGCATTGCTCAAATCCCCCCGGCTGTGGCGGATATCGCCGGGTCTAGCCCCCTCGTGGACTGGCTCTAAATCCGCCCGCCCGGTTATCTTCAGAACAGCTCCGCAAAGTTGATTTATCGAGGTCGCGGCCCCAGTACCGATGTTGATTACCCGCCCGGCGGCTTCCTTCCGCGTCAGGGCTAGCAGGCTTCCCTGAACCACATCGCTGACGTGCACGAAATCGCGCGTCTGTTCTCCGTCACCGTGGATAATCGGTGGTTTGTCAGCCTTCAAGCGCTCTAGAAAGTGCAGGATGACCCCTGCGTAGGGCCCGAAGGTCTGCCGTGATCCGTAGACATTGAAATACCTTAGGCAGAAAGTCTCTAACCCCCTCTCGTCGTAAAATGATTTGCATTGGGCCTCGGCTACCAACTTGGACTCGCCGTAGGGGGATATCGGTTTGGCTGCGGCATCCTCGCGTATCGGCAGCTCATTTGCCTCCCCGTAGACTGCGCAGGAGGAAGCGTAGACGAATCGCTTGACACCGACGCTTGCGCTCTCCTCGAGGAGCGTCTTGGTACCGCCGACGTTCACCTTCTTGACCAACTCTGGGTTTTCGATCGAGAGGAGGACGCTCGTGATGGCAGCCTCATGGATGACGGCGTCGACACCTTCCAAGGACTTTTGAACATCTTCCTTGTTTGTGATGTCCCCCATCACGAAGCTGAATTTGCTGTCGTTATCGTGTTGGCTAATGTTTTCGGGTTTTCCGGTGGAGAGGTCGTCCAGGGCCACCACCTCGTACCCTTCCGCCATAAGTTTGTCGACTAGGTGCGACCCGATGAATCCTGCCCCGCCGGTTACCAGAACTTTCAAGTTATCTCCTCG
>CAZKSL010000017.1:3926-10979 GCA_964555495.1 Hadarchaeota archaeon (SeqCode) | reverse complement strand
TACAATTACAGAGAAACATTGCCGTTCGCAACTCGCGGATGAAATCGTTTAACCAGGCGACGACCCCCTTCCTGCCTCTCTTCGCCGCCCTCAGGAGAGGAAGAGCCACCCCGACCATGTCCGCGCCGATAGCAAGGGCTTTTGCCGCATCCAGCCCGGTTCGTATCCCTCCGCTCGATATCACTGGGATCTTGACCGCCCTCGCAACCTCCGCCGTCGCTACTGCGGTGGGGATTCCCCAGTCCCAAAACACGTCCCCAATCCTCGTGCTTGAGGACTTGCGCAGAACCTCGACGCCGGCCCATGAAGTCCCACCGACACCGCTCACATCTATCGCTGCAGCGCCCGCGCGAACCAGCTTCGACGCCGTTTGAGCACTTATGCCTGCACCCGTCTCCTTTGCGATCACCGGCACGTCGAGAGCTGAACAGATTCGCGCAAACCTCTCACTGGACCTTTTATAGTAGGGTTCACCCTCGCGTTGAATCGCCTCCTGCAGGGAGTTCAGGTGGATGCTAAGAGCATTCGCGTCGATTAGCTTCACCGCCTTCCGCGCTTCCTTCGTTCCGAACTCACGGCCGAGCTGGGGCATCCCCAGATTACCTACCAAAAAGATGTCTGGCGCGACCTTCCGCACCTCATAGCTCTTTGCGAGCCTTTTGTCCTCCAGGGCCGCCCGCTGGCTACCCACGCTGAAGGCTATCCCGAGTTCCTGCGCTGCCTCGGCTAGCGCCAAGTTGAGCTTCCGACCTCCCCGATAGCCACCAGTCATTGCACATATCATTATCGGCGCCCGGAGCTTGGTCCCGAGAAAGTTGGTGCGAAGGTCGATATTTCCCAGGTCCAAGTCGGGTAGCGCCTCGTGTACCAGCTCGATCTCCCCGAACCCCGTGCCCTTGGAGCGGGCCTCGACATCCTCACTCAAACATATCTTGATGTGGTCTAACTTCCGGCCGGATGTGCGCCTGTTCATGATTTCACCCCTTGGTTATTCTCGTCCCGAGTTCGCTCTCGCCAGAGATCGCCCGCTTCAGGATGTCAGGCTTCGTGGCGTCGACCACCTGGGCCTCGATCCCGCGCTGGGCGAGCTTGAGCAGCTCCCCGATCTTGTTCGCCATCCCGCCCGTCACGTCTGGGCCCTGGGCCTCGCCGATTGACTTCTCGACCTCGGCCCAGCTCTCCGGCGTTATCTTCGGAACGAGCTTGGCTTCCTTATCCACTTTGGGGTCCCCCGTATAAACTCCCCCCACATCGACGCCGAGGATAACGCGTTGCGCGCCTAGTTCCTTCGCGAGGTGGACGACCAGCTGGTCCCCGGACAGGATGCTCATCCCACGTTTCAGATCCGGAACCGCGTCGCCGTACGTGACCGGAACGAGCCCAAGGTCCAAGAGTTTGCGGAGCGCGCGGAGTTCCATGGAGACTACCCGCCCGTCCTCGACGACCGCGCAGGCAGAGGGTTGTATCGCCACGGCGGGCAGGCCAGCACCCTGGAGGGCCTCGATTACCCTGGCGTTGAGCCGCTCCATCGCGCGGTGGGTGAGGGAAAAACCCATGAGTTGGCGTTCCTCCTTGTAGCCTGAGTCGAGATCGTACTCGGAAGCCAAGGGATGGCCGAAAGAGCCTCCCCCGTGCACCACCACGAGCGAACCCTCGGCTGAGGTAAGCTCTCCCGCGAGGCGATCGAGCGCCTCCTGCTTGACGGAGAACTTCTTGCTCTTGTCGGTGATTACGCTCCCACCGAGCTTCACAATTAGGGGTTGCATTTTAGATCACCTAGTGACCTCAATCGATCCATACCCGACCACCTGTGACATTGAACCTGCTACGTCGCCGCTTGTCGCATATTTCAGGAGGTTGGCTTTTTTTGCACCAAGTTCCTTCGCAGCACAAAGCATCGCTGATACCGGCCCGTATCCGCACATGCTGATGCTCTGGTCGGAAATCGTGCGCATGAGCCCTCGCCAGTCGAGCTTCAGGATTTCGTCTATCGCCTTGCCATTCTTCGAGACAGCGGCCTCCTGAGGTTCGTAGTGGGTGAAATCCGTGGAAGCTATAACCGCAACATCCTTCTTAGCTGTACCCTTTGCTATAGCCTGACCCACTTCCTCGCTGGTTTCCTCATCCTGCATCATCATACATATCGGGACGATTTTGAATTCGGAGCCGAAAAGGTGCTGCAAGAATGGTAGCTGAACTTCTATGGAGTGCTCGTAAGCATGAGCAACCTCGTCTTCATCAATTATTTCCGATTCATTTTTGATACTGGTTGCGAGGGGCTGATCGATTTCCACCTCACCGAGCGGCGTCGACCATTTTCCCGAAGTCATTATCGAAATCCCCGAACCTGCCCCGTGGTGATTTGGCCCAAGAATCACAAATGCAGCCGGCTTACCGTCCGCTGCCAAGCGGGCAAACCCGTGGGCGGCGACCGGCCCGGAGTAGAGGTAACCGGCGTGGGGGGAGACTAGGCCCAGTATCTTCCGCGGCCCGGCCTTCACTTTGGGGACCTCGCCGGGTCCGTGCTCGTGAGTGTAACACTGCTCGATTTGCTCCCGGAGTTCAGACTCGGAGCCAGCATAGAACTGCCCGGCAAAAGAGGGGGGCCTCATACCAACACCAAAGTTTATTCCTGTTCGCCCAACTTGGACTCGAACTCCTCGAGGGAGACGTCGAACTCCTTACCCTCAGGGAGGTCACCCCTCTCCCGGAGAACCTCCCGCGCAAGGAGCCAGTAGACGAGCGCTAGGGCCTTCCGCCCGCGGTTATTTGTGGGAATCACCAAGTCGACGTTTGCGGTCTCGTTGTCAGTATCGCACAGGCCTATGACCGGGATCCCTACCTCAGCTGCCTCCGAGAGGGGCTGTTCATCCGCGACCGGGTCGGTTACAATCAGGAGGTCCGGCTCCATGTATCCCTTGAAGGATGGATTAGTCAGCGAGCCCGGGATGAACCTCCCCGCGCTGACCTTGACTCCGGTGACCTCGCCGAACTTGACCACCGGGCGCTGCCCGTATTGCCGGGCGCTGACCACAAACACCTTTCGCGGATCGAACTGCGCCACCAGCCTCGCGGCCAGCCGAATTCGCTCGTCCGCCTTCCGCACATCGAGCACATAGAGCCCATCTGGTCTGACCCGGTAGATGTACGAGTTCATGGCCCCAGTCTTCTGACGGGTCCCAATGTGGACACCGCTCGACAGGTACTGGTCCATGTCGACCAGCGATTCGGGCCCTTCCACCTCAGCTTCGGGGGTTTCGTCTACTTGCATGGTATCTCACCCATTCGTGCCTTTTTCCCAAGTTCCTCTTCAATGCGTATAAGTTCATTAAGCTTGGCCACGCGCTCTCCCCCGACCACGCCCGTCTTGATTATCGGGCAGCCGTAACCTACCGCAAGGTGGGCGATCGTCTCGTCCGGAGTCTCCCCCGAGCGGTGAGACATCACTGGCACCCAACCGTTCTCCTTCGCGAGGTTCACGGCCTCGAAGGTATCGGTCAGCGTGCCCACCTGATTGGGCTTGATGAGCACGGCGTTCGCGGCCTCGGCCTCGATTCCCCTCATGTTCCTCTCGGGATTCGTGACGAAAAGGTCGTCGCCGCATATCAAACAACTTTTTCCGGCCTTCCGCGTGATCTCAGCGAACGACTCGAAATCGTCCTCTTGGATAGGGTCCTCAACGTAGACGAGCTTGTAGGTTTTCACCAGGTCCAAGACAAACTCTATCTGCTCACCCGTGCCCCGCTGCTCGCCCTCGCGCCCGTAAACGTACTTTTTGCTCTTCTCATCGTGCAGGCTGCTCGCGGCCACGTCCAGCGCCGGTCTGACTTTGAACCCGACCTCATTGGAAACCTCCTCGCAGGCCTTTGAAACCACCTCCAACGCATCGCGGTTGCCCAAGTTCGGGGCCCACGCGCCCTCGTCGCCCTTGCCGCCCGTGAAGTTTTTGTCCTTCGCGCTAACCAACTTCCTAACTCGCCCGTGGACCATGGCGTTTGCAAATGCTGCGCGCTCAAAACCATCGGCGCCCACTGGGAGTGCCAAAAACTCTTGGATGTCCGGGGCCGAAACACCCGCGTGTTCTCCACCGCCGAGCACGTTGCCTAACGGATATGGGAGCTGCGCCAGTACATCCCCGCTTAGATGCCTGTAAAGCGGAACCCCTCCCGCGGACGCCACAGCCTTCGCCACGGCCATGGATATCGCCACTATAGCATTGCCCCCGACCCTCCGGAGATCGGGGGTGCCGTCAAACTCCCGGCAAAGCTTGTCAACTGCACCTTGGTCCAGTTCCCTCCCGACGAGTTCCTTCGCGAGTTTCTCGACTTTCTTGAGCGATGCCTGAACCCCGCCTTCTGGGAACGCAACTACCTCGTGCCTACCCCGACTAGCACCGCTGGGGGCTGCTGCTCTCCCTGCTCCAACCGCCCCATTTCCCGCCGCCACATCCACTTCAATCGTGGGATTCCCGCGGCTGTCCAAGATTTTTCGAGCGCCAATTTTCTTGATGACGAGTTTCTGCAACTAATCACCTATCCGACATCGGCTAGGAGCCTTAAAATTACTTCCATTCATTACTCGCTCGCATGTAAAATAGAGCCCCGGAGGTCAGAACGCCGAAATCTGCCCGATTAGATCCACGTGTGTGTCATGTTATCCACAGGGACGTTTCCGCTCGCGTCAATGACGGCGGTGCCAAAGCCCCAGAGGTCAACTGGATATGCAGCATAACCATCGTAATAGTCGAACGTGTACGTGCTACCGACCTTGGTGATATTCACCGGGACGATTTTGTTGACGTTGAACTGGCCCAGATAGTTCTGAGCAAAGGGTGAGGCCACATCCTTCTGATCAATGATTGACATCCCTTGGAGCGCGTCACCGCTCGCGGTGTACTCGTTTTCCACGGGAGTAACTATCGTGTTCGTTGAATTATCGTAGATGAACACTATGGATTTTTGGTCGTTCACAACCACTCCTACGGCGAAATTCTCGTTCTCAACCTGTTCGGCAGGGACGCAGAAGTAAACCTCCACATTATCCTGGGAAACTCCCTCTCTCGATGCAACCGCGGCCGTTACTCTCGCCAGCGGCATCTCAACCGTGAGCTTCCCAGCTTCCTCCTCTTCTCCCTCCCCTTTCTCTCCCGGCGGGGCGTACTGAGTGCCCAGATAAACTGCTACCGCACATACGATAATGACAATGAAGACTGCACCTATGATGCGGTTGTCTATAATCCCAGCCTCCAAAGTGCTCTAGGGAACGAGGCTTTAAAAGCATATCTCGGGAGCGCCCGACTAATGCTCACGCACCCCTAGGGATCTATGTTGAACGAGTTCGCGGCGTCGCCATCGAACTCCTGGGGTGCGTCGTTGCC
The DNA here is from genome assembly GCA_964555495.1 of Hadarchaeota archaeon (SeqCode). Lineage (GTDB taxonomy): Archaea > Hadarchaeota > Hadarchaeia > Hadarchaeales > JAGGTB01 > CAZKSL01. The sequence continues at coordinate 5,602 of CAZKSL010000017.1, read as the reverse complement.
GCCGTATGGGTAGTTCGTAGAAGCGTAGTTGAAAGCTTCCTCAGCGGTGGAGTAACCCTGTCCCGATAGCCCCCGCTCGAGGTACCAGTAGGTCCATGCGCCGTTGCCGTAGGCGGACACATCGTAGCCGTAGCCAGCTCCAGTGCATGTAGTAGTCATGTATCGCCCCGTGGACGTTACCGCTTGGTTCATTCCGCCCGAGTGACAGGAGTCGAGGAACACGAAGAGCTCGCCGTTGTAGCCAGACATATCGCTCTGCAGCTCGGTTCCGGTGATGTACCCGGTTCCTGACCAGCCAGCGTCGTATGCGCAGAACGCGTGGGCGTCTCCCGGCGAGGAGTCCGTGCCGTGGCCAGACATTGCGATCACGAGAGTGCCATCAGAACCAGCCTGAGCCGCCGCGCTTGTTATGGCGCTCCTGATGTTCGCCTCGGTCGCCTGAGAGTCCGTCAGGAAGGAGCTTATCGTGTATCCCTGGCTGACCAAGTAGGTCCTCCAGTCGTTGGCGTCGTTTATGCAGAACCGCAGCCCGTTGATGTTCGCGTAGTTGTTTATACCCACGATGACCGCAACCTTATCGGACGGAGTGGTGGGTGCAGCTGCCGCGGTCCCCACATCGTCGACTGTGAACCCGTACTCGGTTACCGAACCATCGGTGACCAGCCGAATCCCAACCGTGCTTCCGTCCACCCACGAGGTCCACTGGTCTCTGTAGCTCCCCGTGTAGCTCTCTATGAAGTTGTTGTTCTCATCGTAGACGTAAACGTAATCCCAGCCGTCCTCGGCATCCAGCTGGCTGAAGTGTGCCCTGACCCGGCCCGCTCCAGAGCGGGTAATTGTCCAAGTCCGGTCGAAGTTGTTCGCGTAGGGGTGAGCTGACTCCGCCTCAGTGCCAGCGCCCGACACCGAGACATTGAGCGAGTAGGGCCCGGAACCGCTCCACTGGTGGACGCGGATGTAGTGGACGCCCGCGGATGTCGCATCGTGGGAAACTGAATCGGTCTGGCTGCCGCCGTGGATTGAAGAATCGACCAGTGATTGGCTCGAATCGTAAAGGTAGAGATCGAAGTCAGAGCCGGATGGTGGCGTCAGGGTAGCGTCTATCGTGGCACCGACCGACCCAACTTGAACCTTGTAGTAGTCGTCCTCATCGGTGTCGTCAACGTAACCGGTGCCAGTGCCGGTGCTGATCGTCATGGCTTGGGAGAAACTATCGCCTGCATCCTGACTGGAGTTCCAGTCATTCTGGGTGGCAGCCGCTACACCTGTGACCGTGACTGTGAGTGAGTAGGTTCCGGAGCCGGACCACTGCTCGACCTCGATGTAGACGTAGCCGGAGGAGGTCGCGGTTCCCTCGACCGAGTCGGTCTGGCTGCCGCCGTAGGCCGAGGAGTCGAGGTAGGACTCGTCCGCGTCGTAGAGGGTGAGATCGAAGTCTGCGCCGGATGCTGGCGTCAGCGAGACGCTGACGGTCTGGCCCGAGCTGACGCTTACCTTGTAGTAGTCGTAATCGTCCGTCGAGTCGAGATATCCCGTGCCAGTGCCGGCCGGAATTGCCGTGGCGGCGCTTAGAGTGTCGCCGGCATCAGTGCCCGTGTTCATGTCGTTCTGAGAGGTGCCGCCTGTGACCGTGACTGTGAGTGAGTAGGTTCCGGAGCCGGACCACTGCTCGACCT
>CAZKSL010000017.1:0-3826 GCA_964555495.1 Hadarchaeota archaeon (SeqCode) | reverse complement strand
CGACCGAGTCGGTCTGGCTGCCGCCGTAGGCCGAGGAGTCGAGGTAGGACTGGTCAGTGTCGTAGAGCTTGAGGTCGAAGTCGGTGCCGGACGGGGGTGACATGGAGGCGCTGACGGTTTGACCCGAGCTGACGCTCACCTTGTAATAATCAGTCGTGTCGGTGTCGTCGATGTAGCCAGTGCCGGTGCCAGCAGAGATGACCGTGGAGGCGCTTAGAGTGTCGCCGGCATCCGAGCCCGTGCCCATGTCGTCCTGGTAGGTGCCGCCTGTGACCGTGACTGTGAGTGAGTAGGTCCCAGAACCTCTGTACTGGTAAACGTGAATGTAGAAGTACCCCGAGGAGGAGGCGGTCCCCTCGACAGAGTCGGTCTGGCTGCCGCCGTAGGCCGAGGAGTCGAGGTAGGACTGGTCAGTGTCGTAGAGCTTGAGGTCGAAGTCGGTGCCGGACGGGGGTGACATGGAGGCGCTGACGGTTTGACCCGAGCTGACGCTCACCTTGTAATAATCAGTCGTGTCGGTGTCGTCGATGTAGCCAGTGCCGGTGCCAGCAGAGATGACCGTGGAGGCGCTTAGAGTGTCGCCGGCATCCGAGCCCGTGCCCATGTCATCTTGGACAGCTCCAACTCCCCCCACCAAGACAACAAGCGAATACGTTCCAGAACCGCTCCACCGGTGGACCTTGATGTAATAGTCACCCGAGGAGGAGGCGGTCCCCTCGACCGAGTCGGTCTGGCTGCCGCCGTAGGCCGAGGAGTCGAGGTAGGACTGGTCTGGGGCGTAGAGGTAAAGGTCGAAGTCAGAGCCGGACGGTGGCGTCAGGGTAGCGCTGATCGTCTGGCCCGAGCTGACGCTGATCTTGTAATAATCATCCAAATCGTCCGAGTCGACATAGCCCGTTCCGCTCGCAGGTGTGATTATGGAGCTTGCCCCAGAGAAACTGTCGCCTGCGTCGGTGCCGGTATCCATATCATTTTGAGTCGCAGAAGTGGCGGCAAACACGCTTACGTCGTAGGAACCGGTGCCGGAGCTGCTGTAATGGCGGACCTTGACGTAGTAGACGCCCGAGCTCGCGCAGGTCCAGATAATTTGGGATGCATAACCCGCGCCGCCATCATCATCATAATCAATAACGGTCGCCCCGTCCGTGTCGTAGAGGTAGATGTAAGTGTCTGAGGCGGTTCCCAGGGAGGTTCCGATCGTGTACTCGGCTCCCGAGGTAGCGCTGAATTTTACATAATCGACATCGCCCGCCGGATATATGGTGTGAGTCTGGGCGGTGCCGTCGGTGGAGATCGTCTTTGCGGCTGCGGCTGTGTCGTCGGACTCGTACGCATCTCCCACCAGTTCTGCTGCCTCTGAGCTCACGCTTATGGTATAGGACCCGGTTCCGGAGCTACTGTAGTGGCGAATCTTGACGTAGTAGACGCCTGAACTCGTGCAGGTCCAAGTGATCTCCGATGCAAGGCCATCGCCGCCATCGTCGTTGTAATCGAGCTGCGTCGTCCCGTTCGTGTCGTAGAGGTAGATGTAAGTATCTGAGGCGGTTCCCAGAGTGGTTTCAATTGTATATACGGTTCCCGAGGTAGCGCTGAATTTTACATAATCGACGTCACCGGCGGGGTCGATGGTGTGGCTCTGGGCGGTGCCGCCAGTGGAGATCGTGGTTGCATATGCGGGGGAATCGTCGGGTTCATATGTGTCTGTTCCAAGCGAATCCTCCTCTTCAAACCCTTCGCCAAGGATGTCACCCCAAGTGCCTTCAGCCCCAGACAGCCCCTCGAATTCTGTCTTCGGCCCATGAAAGAGTACAAAGTATGTGTAACTTTCGTACCCCGGAATGCCTCCATAGCCCACTGTCACAATCGCTGCCCCATTGCTCCCTTGTTCGTATGTAAGAACACCGTATGTGAGGGAATATCCATATGACGAGAACTGCGTTGTATCATCATAGCGCTTGGTCCATCCGAGACTTGACATCTGTGTCCTGTACCAGCTAAGAATGGTGCTAGAACTTTCAGTGAGTGTAAGATAGGCTGAAATCTCTACCCCCGAAGGCAAATCCGTGTAACCATAAAGACCTGTAAGATCATATCCGATGGCCCCGGGATATTCGGGTAAGCCACCCGGGCCTGCGGCTCCGACTACTCCAACCTGTGCCAGACTAACCAGAAGGGCAAAACAGATCGCAACTGATATTCCAGCCCGGGTCACATCAAGCCTCCAACCAAAAGTGTACTGCTCACGGAGCTCTTTTAACCTTTTTACTAGGACGAACTGCGGGTTTCCTCCCAGCCAAAAAACGCCCACCAAAAGGAAAAAATGCCTTCCCCCGGATATCAGGACGGTGAAGCGAGTGCGGGGAAAGCAGCGTAAAAAATTGCTCGAACTCGACGCCATCTTCGAGGAACTCCGAAAGGACGCGGAATCCGTGGCTGAGGATCTGGCGGTCGGCATCGACGCGACGAAGACGGTCGCGGCCTTCTCCATCCTGACTGGGGTCCTAGCGGCGGTCATGGTCTACCCCGTGACCAGAATAGAACCCTGGGGGCTCTGGATCGGCCTGGTGTTTGCCGCCTTCGCCGGTGGGATGATAGTCCTCGGTGCCTTCACCCTTCGCAGCTACAAGGTGCTCGCGCAGAAGTACTCGAAACTCTTGAAGCTGAAGCGGGCTTCGCGCTGACGGCGCGAGGATTTGCTCTGAAAAGCGGGGGAGAAGATGGCGAAGCGAGAGTCAAAGGTAATTGGGCCCGGAGAAACGCCGGCCATGGCCAAGATATGGCCAACTATCGGTAGGTTCCTGAAAATTTTCGACAAGATCGACGAGAAGGGCGGAAAGGCCTTGAAGTGGGACCTAATCAAGCTGGTCGGGAGCGAGGCCGCCTTCAAGCGGCTAATCACGAATTTGCTGCTGAAAAACAGGCTCCTCAAGGAGTCCAAGGAGGGCAGGCGTACCTACTACTCGAAGACCGAGGACGGGGAGCTGTTCCACAAGACCCTGCGAAACGACTACCTCCTGAAGACCTGGGCGCGCATCGGCAAGAAGAAGCTCAGGCGATGGGCGTTCGAGCGGGGGCCGCCTGAGTGGTGAGTCTTAATTTATCGTGATGCGGCTGTCTATCCGCGTTATTCCTCGCGGAAAAATTTTTTACTGGACCTCAGCAGCGCGATGAACAGCACCATCGAAACGACGAAGATGATCATAAGTGTGAGCAACGGACCCAGCCCAAAGAAGTTCACGGGATGGTAGCCGAACCAGAAGACGATCGTGAGGATGAATATCGTGTAAATCGCGGTGGCCAACCAGCCCAGCGGCGTGAGTTTCCTCCTCTTTCGTCCTTCCATAATTCCGCCCCTTTGTGACCCCGGCTCAGATACCGGGCGCGTATTGTTACCGCTGCGCCAACTATAAACCTGGTGGGGCCGCCGAGATTCGAACTCGGGTCTCTAGCGCCCCATGCTAGGAGGCTAGACCAAGCTACCCCACGGCCCCGATTTTGTTTTGGTTAAAGCCCTATATTCAATTTCCTCGGAGTCGGCAGTTGTTATATATATAACAAAGATTGACGGGGTCCGCGCTATCGGGGTCTGGTATAACCCCACTTCTCTATTGCCCTCTTTAGTTCCAGCCGTTCCCTCGCGTACTCATCAAGCGGGACCCCCTGAAGCGCCGCGTCGATGGCCTGCCTCACAGCCCTGGCCCCGGCCGCGCCGCCGTCCGGGTGCCCCCACACACCGCCGCCGACCTGGACGACTATGTCTTTTCCTAGCATCTCGATGATCTCGGGCACCAGCCCCGGATGCAGGCCCCCCGAGCTGACGGGAAAG
>CAZKSL010000016.1:0-11277 GCA_964555495.1 Hadarchaeota archaeon (SeqCode) | reverse complement strand
TGGCGCGAGAGGGGGATGAGAACGCTCGCTCGCTGATTGTGCGACACTGCGAGGATGACCTCTGGCTGCTCAAGAGGGTCTACGAGAAGGTCAGGCTATACGCCGAGCATCTGTGAAGGGGGCAACATGGAGGAGCTGGAGAGTAAGATAAAGACGTGCACGCGTTGCGGACTCCATAAGACCCGGACAAACGCCGTGCCCGGAGACGGGCCAGCCGATGCAAATGTGATGTTCATCGGAGAGGCACCCGGATATTACGAGGACCAACAGGGCAAGCCGTTCGTTGGTGCAGCCGGCAAACTTCTAACTGAACTGCTCGCGAGCGCGGGGCTGAAGCGTGAAGAAATATTTATTGGAAACATTCTCAAGTGCCGCCCGCCAAACAACCGCGACCCGGCCGACGAAGAAATCGAGACCTGCTCCCCCTACCTGCAGAGGCAAATCCAACTCATCAAGCCGAAGCTCATCGTCGCGCTCGGAAGATTTGCGGCGAGGGTCCTGCTCGGGAGGCAGGTATCCATGAGACACTCCCACGGCACGCTGGCCGACTGCTCCTACGGTGGTTGGCAAGGCAAACTCTTCATCTCCTACCACCCGGCCGCAGCTCTCTATGGGACCTCCCGAGAGCTGCTCGAGGAGGATTTCAGGAAGCTCAGGGAAGTGGTGAAGAAGCTAGAAGACCTGCGCGTCTCCCGGCAGGCTACACTTGAGCTGGGATGACATAAGTACAGTCAGCTAGATTTTACCTAAATCGATAACTTTCGCGGATCTCCGCCGTGCCACTGTTGCCGGGATATCCCATGCTGCTCGTGCGCGCCCTATTATTGCTCGATCGCTGCTGGCGGCTACATCGAAACCCCTGACCTTCGCGTCCGTGCCAACTGCCGTCCTCGCGTCGCCGTCCAGTCCCAGCCGCGCCATCTCTTCCCGCGCCATTTCCGCGAGTTCACCGCTCCTGCTCACCTGCTGATCGAAAAATACGACGACCTTCCCGGGCTTTGCCCTCCTCACTACTTGCAAAAGCCCAGCCAGCGCGGAGGCCGTTGCCTTTGAGATTTTGTATTTCCCAAAAAGCGCGCGAAGATCTCGAAGAAATCCATCATCGCACTTGATTACCTGCTTCCCACCCAAGATGCTCTCAATCGTTATGATGACATTGTAGCCGTCAACACCCAACCTTCGACCCCGAACCTCTTTTGCAGTTACGGCCTTGGCACGATGGTTGGCAACCTCCTCCTCAGAGAAGACGCACCGCGCAAGCAGGTGCCGCTGGCGAAGCTTCAGGCGGTAATGGTTCGCGACAAACTCCACCGCGGAACCGCGAGGGTATCCTCGATTGAGTAGGTGCCTCAGATCTAGAACCGCATCAGCCAGTTTGGATGGTAACATGCCTACTCCACGTAAATCGCCGGCTTGAAAGGCACCGCCAACCTCGCCCGTCCCTGAGGATCATGTCGCTTGGAGTCGTCGGCCACGAACACATCAACCTTCTCGGCTCCGACCTGCTCCCGGATGAAGCCCGACCCATCGGATAGTACTCTCAGCTCGTCGATCCCGGCCTCTGCCAAGGTCTCCAACCGTTCTGCAGATATACCTCGAATTTCCTTGACTGCCTGTTTGAAGAAGTCCGCCAGCTCCTTCGGGGGGACGTCCAGTTCTTCCTTAGTCTCAGCGATTAGTCTGCCCATATCCACTTTTCCACCCTTAACCTGCTCAATCGCCTTTCGGTAAGCCTTGCGCTTCCAGTCTTCGGCCACGTAGAGGCATATCCGCTTGGGGGCCTCTATCTTTGCGGCGCGCAGGATGTTCCCGATGTCCTCACTAACCGACCCAAGGTACGCCTCAACAAATTCTGCAGCCTTGTCCTCGAACTCGGGCTCGACCTCAGGCCAGGGGGCGACTGAGACGAACCCATCTCCCCCCATCTGGTGCCAGAGTTCCTCGCAGACATGCGGAGCAAACGGGGCGAGCATCCGAACCCAACAGTCAAGCACCCGCCTGAGCACCCACGCGCGCGATTTCTCATCCTTGGCCCGCTTCATGTACCAGCGCAGGTCGTGTGACATCAGGAAGAACGCGTGCTGAAGCGCCTCACGAGTCTCAAAGGTCTCAAGCGCCTCAGTCGCCCCCCGAAGGTGGCGCTGTAACATGCCCAACATCCATCGGTCGGGGAGCGTAAGCCCTGGACGTTCAACCTCTGGGAGCGCGATTATCTCCTGAGCTAAAGAATAGAACCTCTCGAGGTGCTTGACCATGGCATCCATCTCCTTGACCCGCCAGTCTAGATCCTGCCAGGGCTCGACTACTGACACGAGGTAAAGGCGCACCACGTCCGCGCCGTGCTTCCGGACCGCCTCGTTGATTGCGATGATGTTCCCTTTTGACGACGACATCTTACTACCCTCGAGTACCGCCATGCCGAACGAAACGATTCCGCGCGGCCACTGCTCGGGTGGGAATATCGCGGTGTGGTGGAAGATGTGGAAGGTAAGATGGTTTGAAATGAGGTCGTTCGCCGACATCCGGTAATCGAGGGGATACCAGTACTCTACCTCCCGGCGCATCTGTTCCAGCACCTCCTGATCGATGCCTGAGGCCTTTGCCGCAGCAGCAGCGTCGCCCTCCCCGATGAGCACGTAGTCAAAGACCTCGTCCGACAGCTTCTCAGGGCCCAACTCTCGGATGATGGGGGAGATGAGGTAGTAAACCATATAGATGGTTGAGTCGCTGAGGGACTCGATTATCCAACTCGGGTCCCAGGGCGCCGGCGTCCCCATCCCTATCTGCCTGGTGCACGGCCACTCGCGGAGCCAACTGATGGTATGCTCGAACTGCGCTCGAGTCTCGGGCGGCACCAAGTGCATCTCGCTCAGGCACTTGCGGGCCTTTTCTTTCCAAGCCTCGTCGGAATAATTCAGGAACCATTGGTCCTTGACCACCTTCACCATGCACTTCGTTCCGCACCGGCAGATCACCGGCTTCTCGGAAAACTCGTACATGACTGCCCCCTCGCCGCTCTTGATCAGATCCCGATGAACCCGCTCCTTTGCGGCCGAGACTTTCATCCCTGCGTAGTCGGGAACCCAGTCCCGCATCACGCCCTTCGAGAACTCGTTCCGGTAGACTTCGCCGGTGGCGTCCTCGAGTTTTGGATCGGTCTGAGTGCTGATGCCCTCTCGCTCGACCACGTCGATTGCCGGGGATTCACCGAAGCCCGGAAGCTCGATAAGTGAGATTGGCTTAATCGCGCGAACTTTCTCCGGATCGATCCCGTAGGGCTTCAACAGCTCTGGCTTGCGTCGGAGTTCGACCAGCGCGACATGATCGTATGGGGCGTGAGATGGCACTGAGCCGACCACACCTGACGCGTTCTCTGGGTCGACGAACTCGGCGGGTAAGATTGGAACACGCTTGTGGGTCATCGGGACCTCAACGTCCTTGCCTATGAGGCCCTCCTTGAACTTTTCTACCTTGCCGACCTCGAAGCCTTGGTTGCGAAGCTTATCGACCGCCTCTTTGCTCACTACCCACCGCTCGCCGTCAACCTCCGCAAGCACGTAATCGACCTTCGGGTTGAGCCAGAGATTGGTGACGCCGAAGACCGTCTCTGGGCGCAGGGTCGCGGCCGGGAGTACGTAGTCGCCGAGCCTGTACTTCAGGAGCGTGTACTCGACGATGCTCACGCCCTCGCCCTCAAGCAGGTCGTGATCGGTGACCGGATTTTTGCACCCCGGGCACCACTTGACCGGGTGCTCGCCCTTCGAGACTAGGCCCGCATCCATGAGCTTGTGATACTGCCATGTGACGAACTTGCTGTAGGTCTCGTCGACGGTGATGAACTCCCGGTGCCAGTCGATCGAGTGGCCGAGCAGGCGCATGCCCTTCCTGTAGCTCAGGTCGCTCTCGCGCGCGAAGTAGGTGGCGAAATAGAGGGGGTCTTCAAATTTTGGGAGCTCCTCCTCCTTGACCCCGTAGCGCTCCGTGAGGATCTTCACGAACTCTGGGTCGCGACGCTCGACCCGCTTTGCCGCTCCCACCAGAGGGGTGCCAGTGAAGTGGTAGGCCATCGGAAATAGCACGTTGAAGCCGCGCATCCGCTTGTACCGGGCGATGATGTCGGGTACCGTGTAAGTCCTAGCGTGGCCGACGTGCATGGGGCCTGAAACATAGGGGTATGCAACTGTCAGGTAGAATTTCGGCCTTGAGTCTGGAGATGCCTCAAAGAGTTTATTCTCCTGCCAAGCGCGCTGCCACTTCGCGTCAAGCTCCTGCCAGTTCACCATCTCATCGCCACCGCTAACCCTGTTGCTTTTTGCAAATTTCGACTGCGGTAGCTATAGCCTTCTCGAGCTGCTCCACTTTGGGGCCTCCGCCCTGGCCCATCCGTGACTGACCTCCGCCGCCTCCGCCGAGAACCCGAGCTGCCTCCGAGGATATTTTGGCGCAGTCTATTCCTGCCTTGACCGCCTCGTCGCCTGCCATCGCTACCAGCTTGGCGGTATTATCCCTCGTGCCGAGGATGACCACGAGCTTCTTGTCCCCCTTCACTAGTTTTTCTGCAGCCTTGATTAGCTCATTTACGCTCGCAACCTCTATCAACTCGTCTATAACATCTACCGCGCCGACTCGCCGGCTCTTCGCCCGTAGCCCCGCTAACTGTAGTTCCGCTGCGCGAGCTCGGAGTGCATCTAGCTCCTTCCGAGCAGACTTCCACTGCTCAAAGAGCTGCTGAGTTGCGGTAGCCACTCGGTCAGGGGACGACCTTAATATCTTGGCGGCCTTGGAGAGTCGCTCGTTCTGCTTCTGAACTAGTTCAACCGCAGCGTCACCCACTGCAAACTCCAACCGCTCAACTCCGTCCTGAATCCGCTCCGTCCGGATGATCTTGATGAGGCCGATGTCGCCAGTCCAAAGACAGTGGGTCCCCGCACAGGCCTGAGCGTTCCAGTCCTCGATATCGACTACCCGAATTTTTTTGCCGGGAACAACCCCGCCCTGGTAAAGATCATGCCCGTACTTCCGCTCGGCAGCGTTGCGCTCGACCCAATCGGTGCTGACCTTCCGGTTCTCCATCACCACCTGATTAGACAGCCCCTCAATCCTCCGAAGTTCGTCGGGAGAAATTCGCTTGAAGTGCGAGATGTCAAGGCGGGTGCTCCGGGCGCCCTTCTGGACCCCGTGCTGCCAGATATGGTCACCGAGAACTCGGCGAGCGGCCCCGATCAGGATGTGAGTCGCAGTGTGATGCCGCATCAGCGCCGCGCGCTTATCCCAGTCTATCCTACCATTCACCTTCTGCCCAGTCCTAAACGCCTTCGGTTTCACCCTGTGGACTATTACATCGTTGACCTTCTGCACATCCGTCACCCTTGCCTCCTTTGCTCGTCCTTGCAAGACGCCAGTGTCAGCTGGCTGCCCGCCACCTTCGGGGTAGAATGCAGTTTGGTCTAGGACAACGTGCGGGCCAAAACTCTTCAGCACCTTTGCCTCAAACTCCCTCGCGTAGGGATCGTCGTAGTACAGAGTCTTGGTCTTAGGAAGCTTGCGCACTTTTGACTCTGAGATCTTCGAAGTTGAAGTGGGGGTGGGTCTAGCGCGAGCGTGTGATTCCGCCACCTGGATGTAGAAATCTTCCGGGACTTCCACCCTCACGTCCTTCTTCTCGGCAACATCCTTCACTATCTCCGGTGGTAACCCGTGGCTATCGTAGAGTTTTATGAGCTTCTGCGTCGGTACGGTAGACTTCCCCTTCTTTCTGAGAGAGCTCGCCAGCCGTTCAACTAGCCTACCGCCGCGCGCGAGGGTGTCATGGTACCTGCGCTCCTCCAGTTCGACTACCTCTAAGATGTAGGGCTTGCGCTCGCGGAACTCAGGAAAGCTCGAAACAAGCTGGTCAAGCTCTATGCTCATTAGCTCCGCCAGAGGTTTCCGAAATTTGAGATCTCGCATCAATCTCAGGGCGCGGCGCAAGACCAAGCGGGCCAAGTATCCGCCCCCGACATTGCTCGGCGTAATCCCGTCGCCAAGCATGAACGCCAAACACCGGAGGTGATCAGCTACAGCGTAGCTGGCCTCGAGTGGCGTCATCAGGCGATCGAGCTCCCCAACATCCAAGCCGGTCCGCTCGCTGACCTTGGAGCGTAGCGCTTGAAGATCCTGACCAGTCTCGATATCTATCAGACCCGCGAGCTTCGAGTGCTCACGCATCACATCCCTCGGCGGGAGCTTGACTCCAGCAAGCTTGCGCAGCTTCTTGACCACCGGGCCGAAGACCGCCTCGTAGCTGGAGGGCGTCCCCTGGGAGGCCCAGACAAAGCGCTCGATGCCGTAGCCAGTATCGACAATTTTCAGCGGAAGCTCGCGACGCCTCCCGTTCTCGAGCTGGTAGTGCATGAACACCAGCGTCGCCAGCTCCAGCCCGCAAACGTTGACCTCGAAGTCCTCCCCGGCATTTCCTCCACCCTCCCAGAAGTCCTGAACATAGGTGATTTCAGCGGGGTCAATCTTCAGCGCGCTGGTGAGAAACTCGTGGCAGAACTCGACCGTCTCATCCGTCCAATAGACCTGTTTGCGTCGAGAGTTGAACGCGTGATGGCCCCCCATGAAGAAGAGGGTAAAGTGCCTGCCCGAGCGCCCCACGTTGTAGATGTCGTTGAGCCTGATGCTCGGCTGGCTCACCACGAGCGGGTTCGCTGGAGGCGGAACCTGTCCGCTCGTCACCCACGGCTGGAAATCTGCAATTGAGGCGATGGTCAGAAAGATATCATCGCGCCAGCGGGCCACCACGGGATAGCGGGGCACGACCTCGTGGTCGCGCTTCTCAAAAAATTTCAGGAACGCCTTCTCCATTTGCTCCAGCGTGTACTTCTTCCGAATCGGGGGATTGCCGATAAAAGTGTACTCGTCGCAGGGCGTGTCGCCGCATGTCTTCCTATCGGGGTCAAGAGTCCAAAAAGTTCGGCCGCAGCTGGGGCATCGCTTGCGCTGGAAATTCTTCTGCTTGAAGAGCGCAACTTGGTAAATATTCGACACGCGCCGTCCCCAACTGGGCACATTTGTGAGTGTCGATAAAAGCGTTCGCCCAATCAGCCAAACAGTGCGCCCAGACCAGCAATCTCTTCCTTTTCTTCCTCTTTTTCTTCTTTCTTCTCTTCCTTCTTCTCCTCTTTCCCCTTCGGCGCCTCTGCTGGCGCTTCAGGCGCTGGAGCTGCTGGTGCTGGCGCGGCCGCGGACTTCACTGCCTCATCGATGTTCACGCCCTCGAGTGCAGTAGTCAGAGCCTTCACTCTGGCCTTATCGACCTCTACACCCGCCGCCTCGAGCACCTTGGAGATGCTCTCCTCATTAATCTCCTTGCCGGCGGCGTGAAGCACCATGGCCGCATGTACGTATTCCATTATTTACACCTCCGTTATCCGAATAGGGCCCCTAGCCCCGCTGTTTCTTCCTTTTCCTCTTCCCCTTTTTCTTCTTTCTCTTCTTCCTTTTTCGGTTTTTCCTCGAGTTTGACCTCCCTTTTAGCCTCAGGCTCGGGAGCTGAAACCATCTTCCTCAGTTCGTCGTCGAGTGCGTTAACGTCCTTCGAGGCCAGGGCCGTGGCGAGACCTCTCATCTCGGTGCTCGCCCGACCCAAAAGATGGGGCAGAACTTCTGTGGTCGGTATGGATGCATTCAGAGCTAAGGCAAACGCGCGCACGCTAGCTTTTGAAATCAGCAGCCGTACATTCTCACCTGTGGGGTAGCCGACCTCCACCGAGAGGTTCAAGGAATGGGTGTATGCCATTTGGATTTGACCCTTCACTTTTTCCTCGTCCACCACTAAGACATCGCCTGGGAACACCACGCCGCCCTCGAATGCCGCCAAGAGTTTGAATCCTATCTCCCGCGGCTCGATTCCGAATTTAGAGAGGGCCTCAGCTACCTCTGGCGTTATAGTGTCCCCCTCTTTCAACAGGGTGCAGTCCTCGAGAATCACTATTTTTCCAGCCTGAATCCGAGCCTTGATGCCTACCCGTTGGAGTTCGCCGATAATCGGGCCGGGTGGGAAATCTGTGTCACCAGCTGGAATCACTACATCCTTGGGCGCCGCCTGTCCGGGCTTGGCTGGAGCGGTGGCTCTGTTCTCGTTCAAAAATCTCCACAATTTAAATGGATTCATCTGGGTGAAGATGAGTGCGACTTGCCCCTCGAGGTATTTGGTGAGCTCGCGAAGCTCCTGCTTTTTCTCACCAGCTTGCTCCGCAGCAATATTCAGGAGGACCTTTCTGCCAACCTTTATCTCCGCCTTCTCCCGCAACATCCGCCTCATCTGCTGGAACTGACGAGCAGGGATGTCGCTGACGTCGAGGATCCCCACCACCGGGTATTCCTCAAACTTCCCCTTCAACTCGCCAACGAGATCGCGCTTCCACTGAGCTACTTTGGCTTCAGATGCAGCTGCCATCGTTACACACCCACCTTCGCGGGCTTCCCCATCGTGGTTTTAACGTGCGCCGACTTGACCTGTCTAAGGCCCTTCGGCAATTTAGATTCCAGCATCTTTAGGACTGCCACCACGTTGTCCGCGAGCTGCTCCTCCGACATCTCCTCCTTTCCGACCAAGAGGTGAACCGCCAGCTGGTCGCGCACGTTTACGCGGGCCGTGCCGCGGTAATGCCCAAGCAAGCTCTTGGGATCGGCGGTCGGCGGGAGGGGTCTTGGCATCTTCCCTCGCGGGCCCAGGACCGGGCCGAGTTGCTTGCCTATGAACGGCATCAGGTCGGCCTGGGCTAGAAAGGAAGTATATTCATCCGCCATCTCCTTTGCCCTCTTTCTGTCCTTGGCGAGTTCCTCGATCTCCTTGCGGCCCAGCACGAGGTCAACCTCAGCTTCCTGGGCCTTCCTCGCAAGCTCCCCCTCCGCAAACATTGCCACCTTCTGGGGCTTTCCTGTGCCGTGAGGGAGGGGAACCTCTGCAGTAATCCGGTTCCCGGGCTTGCTGAGATCCAAATTCTTAAAATTCACCACCAAGTCGACGCTCTGGGCGAAATTCCGCTTGCCCGCGCGCTCCTTGGCCTTCTTGACAGCTTCGAGTATCTTTTCCTTTTTAACAGGCAACGATAATCACCCCAGCTTCTCGTTGTGTTTGCCCTCGTTAATCTCCTGCTGTACCTCTCGGGCATTTTTGCCCTCTACGGTTACTCCCATGCTCGTGCAGGTGCCGAGGACTTCATTGACTGACGCCTTCAAATCCTTCGCCAACGTCGAGCCAGACTTCTGCTTTGCAATCTTGACCGCCTGGTCGAGTGCGAGATCTCCCACGGTCTCCTGGCCCGAACTGGATGCTCCCTTCTCTAGGCCAAGCTCTTTCCGAATCAGGGCGCTGACTGGGGGGGAGCCGATCTCTATTTCGAATTCCTTCGTCTCCTTGTCGACCAATATCTTGACCGGGACCTTCATGCCTTCGAACTTCGCAGTTTCTTCGTTGATTTTTGCCACTACCTGCCCCACGTTCACCCCATGTGGACCTAGGGCTGGCCCGATGGGTGGCCCCGCTGAGGCCTTTCCGCCTTCGACTAATGCTTCAATCGTTGCCGTCATAGACAACCCTCAGAACTCTCTCTGAGCTGGCAATTAGTCTTTCTAAGGCAGGGCTGCATAAAAGCACTATGGTGTGCTTAGGGTAAACAGCGGCCGTTTCGCCGACGGCTTACTCTTCGCCCTCTACCTTCTCGCCCTCGGCCTTTCCAACTACTTCCAGTTTCCCATACATGCCAGCGCTGACGTGGATCTCGTCCCTGAAGAGACGCGAGTAACCGTTCCGAATGCGAACCTGGTCGCCCACGTTGACATTATCGACGTCATCGTTCCAGAGAGATATCTTGATCTGGCCCGAGTCGTCCTCCGCGACCGCCGTCGCCACGCGCCCCTCTCGCCCCTGTCTGCTGACGAAGTTGCGCGGTTCGTCCTTCTCTACTATCTTCAGGTCCAGGTCAATATTGCGCATCGCTGGCTTCACTTCGTTTGTTTTCATTTTACTCTTCCTCCTTTCTCCTTTCAACCATTTTCACTGAATCTCCTCGGATCGTCACAGGAATTGGCACCGTGGCCTCAAATAGCTCAACGGTGATCTCCTCCTTGCTCTCATCTATGCGGATAATTCTGGCTCGTTCCCCTTTAAAGGGACCCGATGTCAGCTCCACTATGTCCCCCATCTCTATTCCCGCGACTACAGGCTTGGGGACCAAGAGGTGCTCTAGCTCACCGAACGGGACATCTCCCTGAATCACGCCCTTCGCGTGTTTGATGCCCGCGCGAGCCTGCTCGACGGCGGTTCTCCCTTGGGCCTCGACGAAAACATACCCCCTTATCCCCTGGGGGACGAGCACGGATTTCACTGGCAGGTCAAAGTTCTTAGAGCGAGTCATAACCATGTCGGCTGTGCTTTTCTCCTGCCCGATTGTGGTCCTAAGTGCGTATATCGCGGGCTCCGGGAGTTCCTCTTTTTCCTCCAAATTTTTCCCTCCAAAGTTAGGTAGGCATAGCTCCGATGAGTTTGGCAATCAGCATTATCACAAAGCCGACTAAACCAATTATCACCACACCGAGACCTGTTACCTTCGCAACCGTCCAATATTCATTCCTGTCGGGTTTTCTGGCAACCTGTAACACGCGCTTGCATTCGTAAAGGAACTTCCGCAGCATCTAACCCAGAGACTCCAGCTCCAAATCGACGGGGCCCCCGGCCTTCTTGCGTGGCCTCTCTCCTGGCCCGAGCACGTATGGGGAGTGAACCCCCGAGAGAATCACCATGACCCTAACGGCTCGCTTCAAATCTTCGGAGACCTGAGCTCCCCAGCTGACCTGGGCCTCTGCATCGAGCGCCTCAGATACTCGGCCTACTATTTTCTCTGCCTCTTCTAGTGACATATCTGGACTGCCAGTGACGTTTATTAGGGCCCCTTTGGCACCAGTGATGTCCACATCAAGCAACGGACTATTCAGCGCTTCCTCGACAGCCTCGGCGGCGCGGTTCTCGGTGTCCGACTCTCCGATCCCTATCATCGCAACGCCACCATCCTGAAGCACCGTTCGAACGTCCGCGAAGTCGAGGTTTATCAGACCGGGTCTCGTTATCATCTCGGTTATGCCCTTTATGGCGTCCATCAGCAGCTGATCTGCGACCTTGAATGCCGCGGGAATCGGTAGATCCGGAGCGACCTCGAGCAGCTTGTCATTGGGGATCACTATCACAGTATAGGCGAGTTCGCGCAGGCTCTGTAGACCTTTATCGGCGTT
>CAZKSL010000015.1:0-12008 GCA_964555495.1 Hadarchaeota archaeon (SeqCode) | reverse complement strand
GGGTCAGCTGCCGTTCGGGGTAGCTCAGATAGGTAGGGGGTACAGGAACGAGATTTCTCCTCGCCGCGGAGTCATTCGACTCAGAGAGTTCACGATGGCAGAGGGCGAAGTCTTCTTCGATCCCGATAATCCAAAACACCCTAAGTTCGAGGAAATCGCGGATGAGAAGCTGCGACTGTGGGTCGCAGGGGATCAGAAGGAAGAAAAAGAGGAGCTGACCGAGCTGACGGCCAAAGAAGCGCTGGAAAAAAAGCTGGTGTGCAACGAGCTGATGGCGTATCATCTCGCTTACGCGAAACGTTTTCTGATGGACCTTGGAATCCCTGAGGAGGCCATTAGATTTAGGGAACAGAAGCCCGGGGAGCGGGCGCACTACTCCAGCGAGACTTGGGACGCTGAGGTCCTGAGCGAGAAGTTCGGATGGATCGAAATCGCCGGCCTCGCGTACCGCACTGACTACGACCTCTCCAAGCACGCGAAATTCAGCAAGGAGGACCTGACCATGTTTGTTCAAGAAGGGGACGGTCGGGGCAAGAAAGTCCTGTGCCACGTGGTGGAGCCCTCATACGGCATGGACCGCCCGCTCTACTGCGTCCTAGAGCACTCGCTCGTCAAAGACGGCAAGCGCTCATATCTAAAGTTGAAGAAGGAACTCGCGCCGATAGAAATCGAGGTGTTCCCGCTTCTAGACCGTGACGGCTTGCCTGAGAAGGCCAAGGAGGTATTCGAAGCGTTAAAGCGAGAAGGCTTCGTTGGGGAGTACGACGATTCGGGCACTATAGGCAGGCGATACGCGCGCGCAGATGAGGCAGGCATACCCTACTGCGTGACAATAGACCACCAGACGCTCAAGGACGAGACCGTGACAATCAGGGACCGAGACAGTACGAAGCAGATAAGGGCGGCAATCGGGGAACTCCCTCGAGCGTTGAAGGATTTGTTCGAGGACAAAGTTAGATTTCAGCAAGCGGGCGAGCTAACCAGTCGAAAATCCTGATTTTACTAGTCCACAAATTACACTATCCCCAGAAACACGACCATGGGTACTGCGACAAATAGCGACACCAAGGTCAGATAGAAAACGAGTGCTCCGTACATCCGGAGATCTAGACCAAATCTCTGAGCGAGGATTAGGTTAAATACGCCGGGTGGCATGCACGACAGGATTAACGCGCTATGCGCCACCGTTCCGCTTACCCCAAGTAATTTTATAGCACCGAGCGTCACGAGGGGGCACGCGATCAACCGTATGGCCCCCACCGTTACCAAAGGCGAGAGATACTTCCGCGGATCCACCAGCGGCATTTTGTAGCCGGCAGCCTACAACATCAAGCACACCGCCGGATTGGCGAATTTGTCCACCCAGCTTTGCGTCCAAATGGGGAAGGTCACATCGAAGCTAACGAAAATCAAGGCCACTATCAGGGCAAACGCTGCGGGGAAGGTCAATATGCCGAGAGTAACTTTCCGGATGCTTATTCTTTTCTTGAGACCGCCTGCTGCCAGCGCCACGCCGACCGTCAGGTGTACGACCCCCATGGCCACCGCGTATATGCTCGCCACGCCTACTCCGCTGATCCCCGTTGCACCCGGTAGAATCCCCACTACGGTATAGACAACCGCGAGTCCCAGGAAGGTGTAATTCATGAAAGAGGCGTTCAAAAAGATGGCGGCACTTTTTTCTCTGTCCATTTTGCCAGCACGGGTTATGGCGGCTGACAGGATTGCAGTCCCTCCTAAGCCGATGAGTGCCAGCGCCGCCGGAGTCCCCAAGGTGTACATCTGGTCCGGCCGCTGGATGGCAATTGAACTGAAAACTAAGGCGGGCAACACGGCCCATAGGACTAGTGCATAGATAAAACGAAACGCTGGTCTGAGCAATTTTGATCTCCGAGCGAATATCCCAATCCCTAATGGAATTAGGACCAGCAGGGCTGGGCGCAAGAGTGACACATACGTGACCGTTTCCCTCACCTACTAGGGGGGCGTCAACCCTCCAGCTCACTTACCCTTCTCCACTTCGCTTAAAGCATCTTCGAACAAGCGCATCCCGACATCTGCCTGTGTCTTCGTCAGCACCAATGGTGGCGCTAGGCGCAGCGATGAGGTGCCCGCCCCGAGGAGAA
Source organism: Hadarchaeota archaeon (SeqCode) (assembly GCA_964555495.1). Lineage (GTDB taxonomy): Archaea > Hadarchaeota > Hadarchaeia > Hadarchaeales > JAGGTB01 > CAZKSL01. Next base: position 9,882 of record CAZKSL010000015.1, on the reverse strand, counting down.
TCAATCCGCGTTTGAACGCCTTTCTCATGAGTTCATTCTTTTCATCCGGCGCGGGCTCCTTGGTCTCCCTGTCCTTGACCAGCTCGACCCCGATCATCATGCCCTTTCCTCGCACGTCTCCAATCAGCTCGTGCTCCTCGGCAAGCTCCTTAAAACGCTTGCGCAGGTACTCACCTACCACCTCCGCGTTCCTCGCCAGTTTCTTGGTCTTTAGCACCTCCATCACAGCGAGAGCAGCCGAGCATACCACCGGGTTTCCGCCGAGTGTGTTCTCGTGCGCTCCCGATTCCCAGTCCATAATCTCAGCCCGGGCGATTGCGGCGCCGCATGGCAATCCGGAGGCGATCGCCTTGGATACTGTCATTATGTCGGGCTCGACCCCCCAGTGCTCGCATGCGAACCACTTGCCCGTTCTGCAGAACCCAGTCTGGACCTCGTCGGCCACGAAGGTGATGCCGTTGTCCTTACAGAGCTTGACGAGCCTCGGCAGGTACTCGTCGGGCGGTACTATGTACCCCGCCGCACCCTGGATGGGCTCCACGATGAGGCACGCCGTGTCCTCCGGCGGGCACAGCTTCTTCAACACCGTGTTCTCGATGTAGTCGAGACACCAGAGGCCACAGTCAGGGTACCGCTGGTTGAAGGGGCACCGGTAGCAGTATGGATAGGGAACGTGGTAGACCCCCGGCATCATCCCCTTGAAGTGCCTCCGGGCGCTGAGACCAGTAGTCGTGAGTTGCAGGGACCCCATAGTGCGACCGTGAAAGCCACCGATGAACCCGATCACATAATAGTTGCGGGTGTGCCACTGAGCGATCTTCAGCGCCGCCTCGACGGCCTCGGTGCCCGAATTCGTGAAGAAAATCCGCTTCTTGAACTTGCCCGGAGTAACCTCGAACAGGCGCTCAGCCAGCTCGACCTGGGGAAGAGTGTAAAAGTCGCAGCTGTTGATGTGGATGGCCTTCTCCACCTGCTCCTTGACGGCCTTCACGACCCTGGGGTCGCAGTGCCCCACGTTAGTCACGGCGATGCCCGAGCTGAAATCCAAGAACACGTTTCCGTCGATATCCTTCACCCACGCGCCGTCGGCCTCAACGCCCACCAGCGGCGCGGTTCGGGTCAGCGACTGTGACATCACCGCCCGATCGCGATCCATGAACTCCTTGGCCTTCGGTCCAGGCGGTGTCGCTACGATTTTTGGTCCCTTCATCCCTTCACCTTCACGGCTCCGACCTCTGGGCACTCTCTTTCTGAGATTATTTATCTTTTGCCCGCGCGACACGTTGCCCGACCGCGCCTTTTAAACCAACATTCACTTACAGAAAAATCGCGGCGGCCGCTAGATCTCGGACTGCTTCTTTTCCTCGAGCTGGTAGTGGACCGTCTTCCTCATGCCCTCCAGCCAGACTCGGAAAGCATCGTAGGATAGACGGTATCGTGCCGACCCGTCCTGTGCGCGGCTGGACATTATAAGCTTGTTAATCAGGGGAGAGACCACGTTGTAGAACCTCTTCTTGTCCGCCGAGTTCGACAGGTCGTATCCCAGCTCGCTCGCGAGTTCGTCCCGCTTCATCTCGTTGCCGTGCTCGTTCAGCGTCTCGATCACCTTCTTGGCTTTGGGAATCAGGCGCGCGGTCTTTGGGTGAAGCGTCCCGAAGCACATGGCCAGAATTTCCTCAAATTTCCCCTTTTCACTCATAGTAGTTGCCCTCACCTACCTTTTATGCGGGACTAGTATTTAAGAGTTACGCTGTATAACGGTCTGATACTCATGCAACGACCGAAGAGGGCGGATTCCCGCCGGGGCTGCGTTACTTATTATGGGTATCTTACCCCACTACACCCCCCTCGAGCCGCGAAATTTTCAGATCTGGAGCGATATCTCATTCTCCGAAACGGAAACTGCCATCTTTGGGATTTAGGTATAAATAATTAGACCAAAAACAAGCCCAGCTGCTAACTTAGGTATAAAAAATTAAACTTAATAAAGATATGGTATATTCAGTTAAACCTAATAAAAAGAGGTGACTTCAGTTCAATTTTTTGATCGGCGTGAAAATTTTTTCGCGTCGCGAGATTCGATGTACATGAGCGGGTAGTCGAGGTCAGGAACGTGGCGCATGCCAAGCCGCGAGCGGGTCCGCCCGTATTTCGCCGTGAGAGTTACTGAGAGCATTCGCCCGGTCAGCTCGGGGTAGATGTAAGGGGGCTTGGGCTTCCGCTTCGGGAGCGTGATCTTGACCTCGGCGCTCTCGACGAAGGGCTGGGCGAGCGCCGCCTGCTCAATTGCCCGCTCGAGCACCTTGACGTCGTGGATGGATGCGCCGACGAACTGGTGGTAAATGGCACCGAGAGTGATTGCACCTTCGAAGATTGCCCGCTCGCGGTCAGTGGTATCGGGGTCGAAGTACTTCTTCGCCGGGTCGCGGGGTGGGCGTTTTCCCATTAATGCACCACCTCCCCTATTGTATCAGCGCCCATAAAAATTCCGAAAGGGCCAAAAAATCGCGCGCGCATGTAAGTGTTGGTGTTGGCGGTGCCAACGATGGATTCCTACTCCTTCGGGCAGATGTCACCTGACCTGCTAGTCTATCTTGACTCTCGGGATGTGCGGGATGTCTTCTCCCGCGGCCGTCAAATTTATCATGTTGGCGCCCAGTTCATCCGCTAACCATGCCAAGAGCTCGCGGCAGATCCCGAGCTTGATGCGCTTGCGTTCCACGTCCTTGTTGCCCGAGTACTGCCCGACCTCCTCCCCCAAGTCCATCCCAGCCAGATAAATCTTGCTCGCCCCCAGCTCATGTGCCATGAACGCCGCGCGGTCCCCGTCAGTGAAGCCGCCGAAGTTGTAAAGCTTGCCGAAGGGCTTGACCTGCGTGGTGCCTATGACGCGCTCGCTGATCCCTGATACTACCTCGCGTGCCCGGCCCAAGTTATCCCCGTGCGCGTGGACAACCATCCAAGAGCCGCTGCGCCAGGCGGTGAGCTGATCGTCGACGTTTCCGTCCAAATCTGTTACTATAATATCTGGATATCTGTACTCCAGCAGAGCCGAGGTCGCGCCGTCCGCCGAGATCAGGGGTTTGTCTATCCAACCCGCGCGCTGAAGCCGGGCGAGATCCTCCTCAAGGGAGGGGCCGGCGCCGATGATCACGCACTCCCGGGCGCCGACTAGCTCCATCGGCCCCGCGATATCCGGCTCTGGGAGGATCCCATCGAGAACCTTCGCCGCGTTCGCGTCGGCCTCTTGGTCAATCTTGAGCTGCTCGACTATGCGGCCGTACCATGGATGCCAAATGTCCCAGCGCACGTTCATGCCCCGCGAGTTAAATCAATCCGTATGCAGTTTCGTATCCGGCCAACGCGTCCATCCACGTTTGCTCTTGTTGTTGGTATACCTCATAGGGGACATTTTCGAAGTAGCCCCATGTGGCGTCGGCAAACGTCCATCCATCGTCTGGTAGGTATACTTGGGTCCACGCGTGCGACCCGATTGTCCTCCCATCGGGCGTCGTGCCTTTCATGAATGGCGCCAGACCAGCTGGCGGGTTCCACTCTCCAGTGAGGATAATCCACCCACTCATCCTCTTCACAGGTATTTCCGTCGTCCGAAGCAATGCAAGGCAAACGTTTGTGTAGTCCCTGCACTGTCCCTGCTTGTACGTCAGCACCCACTCGGAGGTGGGTGGCGTGGTGATTAGTGTGTAAGTGATGTTGGTGTGGACCCACTCGAAGAGAGCGCTGGCGTATGCCCTGTTGTCATAATCCGGCTGGTAAACGTCATCCAGCACCTCATTCACCTTGCTGGTATCTGTAATCACGTAAGTCTCCGGGAGCAGGAAATACGCGTAGTTCGCGGGGACTGAGGTCTCCCCCCACGAGAGCTGACCTGAAGGAGAAGGCGCCAGCGTGATTGAGTCCGGCAATATCCCGTTATTCTCGTAGGCGGACAGAATTCTGGTGAAGGTCAACAGGGCGTCTCTGAATCTTATCTGGCCATGAGGAGTAGTAATCACGCCGGGCGCTGCCCCAGTAGACGCTATGTTGTCGCGAACTTGCTGTGCTAAGCTAACATATTCGGTTTTGGAGAGTGACTCCCAAAAGGCCCCCAAACTGCCATTTTCGCTGCTTGGGCTAGCGACAGAAATTGGCTGCTGGATAAAAAATTGGCCCCCCTGATTTAAGGTCGTGACAGCATCGGCGGTGTAGTACAACAACTGGGCAGGGGACAGTGAATAGTCAGACTGTCCGATGAATATCGAATATTGCTCGGCAAGATCTCGCCCGTACTTTAAGTCCAAGCGGAGGCGTCCAATGGAGCCAATGAATGACCAGTTGTCCGTTGGGAAAGCGCCGTCATAATCTATTATTGAAAACGTGGCATTTTCAAGCAGCTGTTCAGGAGTTAGTGTCATCTCACTTTTTGTTGAAATCAGAGACAGGCCGTTCTCAACGATAGCATGCCTTCCGCCAATTTGTTCAGTATATGAAGAACCTTCGCCATAGGATCCGCCACCATAATCAGTCACCCATGAGCTGTTGATTTCTGAGCACTCAACGTTCTCTGCACCATCCGGCAGGACGATTGTGGTTTTTGCTCGGATATAGACACGAGCATTTTTAGATATATTTCGACACATTGTCCAAGCAGAATTAAAGCTGGCGATTGTGTCCTTGGCAACACTCTGGTTGTCAACCCAGTCGAAAGATATCACCCAGTGGTTGTCCCTCCTTCGAGCAATGCTAGGCATGTCCCATGTCCAAGTAATTTTGAAGTTCTCTTCGGCAGCAAGTCCAGTTATAGTGCATGTGACATTCTCCACCTCCAACCCATATTCTGCCCAGTCCCCCTTGATGGACTCCGAATAAACCTGCTCATAAACTTCGGTGCCAATCAGCAGGACCGCAGATTTCATAACATCGGCTAACTCAGAGGGTGGCAATTGCGCAATGGTCTGACACGTGGCATCGCCCTGTTCATTGACGTAGATATACGTCACGTCGATTTCCTCAAATGTCTCCAACTCTGAAGTGGGGCCCCTAGATAGAATATAAAAAAAGGCTGCCGATATCAGTACTACCGAGCAGATCACGGCGGCTAAGATAATTTTTCCAGCGGTTCTCAATAGTTTCCCTATTTAGCATTTCCCATCTTGGTTAAAAACTTAGACGATAACATTCAACTCGATTTTCTCCCCCCGATGATTGTAAGCCTGCCAAGAACGCTCATCATGCGGCGCTGCGACAATAATGTGGACATCGCCAAACTTCCTGAAGAGCGCCAAGTCCGCCTGGGAAGGCTCGGCACTTAATGAGGGATGGCTGTGCACCGTGCCGCATGCGCTCGGGTCAATCGGCATCATGTGAAACTGCATCACCGCCGAGCGCTCGGAGGAAAACGTCCCGGGGAGGAACAGTACCTCAGAAATCGTGCCTTCACTCGCGCGCAGCACGCCTGCGAACTCATTCGGACGGTTCGAGCGGGATGCATGAAGAATTAACTTCAGCACCTCTCTGTCGATCCCGTGAACCTTCGGCATTCAACCACTAGCGCTTCTCAAGCTCCGGCCTCACTTCCTTAGTCGCCTCAACCAAGGCGCGGAGCTTCCCGACCGTCTCCTCCTTCGTCCGTGTCTTTAGTCCGCAGTCGGGATCGATCCAGAGTCGCTCTGGGGACAGAACCTCGAGGGCCCGCTTGATCCGATCCTTCACCAACCCCTTGTCTTCAACCACGTGAGAGTGAACATCGACCACGCCGAACGAGAGGTCCCTGGTGAAGGGGTGCTCGCGGAAGAGCTCGACCAAATCAAGCTCCGAGTTCGACATCTCCAAGTCGAAGTTTTCAACCGGAAGCTTGAGCATTCCCGGGTAGATGAACTCGAATGCCCCGTAGCAGATGTGAGTGATGAAGTACGCGTCTACCCCTTCGGTCACTATCTTCATTGCTTCTATGCCGAACTCGGGGAGCTCCTCGGCGCGCGCGGATGAGGCCGGCTCATCCACCTGAATTATCTTCGCCCCAGCGTCTGCAAGCGCCTTAACCTCCTCGTGCAGGGCGCGCGCCAAGTCAAGACAGGCCTCCCTGCGGTTTGGGTAATACTCGTTAAAGGACCAGTCCATCATGGTGTAGGGCCCCGTCAGTATGGCCTTGAGGGGCCTCTCAGTCAGCTCCTGGGCGAACTCCCAGCGGTCAACGGTAATCGGCGCCCTCCACCGGACCTTCCCCTTGATCACGGGCTTTCTATAGTAGCGATTATCGTAGGAGCGTACGAGGCCGCTTATCTCGAAGCCGTCAAGATTCCTGGCGAAGTAAGTGGCCATGTCGCCCCGATACATCTCACCGTCCACCAGAATGTCGAGCCCGATCTCCTCCTGCATCTCCATCCACTCGCGCGTGGCCTTCTCTTCAAGCGGGCGCAGGTCTTCCAAGGTGAACTCCCCCCTCAGGAACTTGCTCCTGGCGGCCTTCAACTCAGGTGACTTCGGATAGCTCCCGACCGCGGTGGTTGGCAGGAGGGGCAGCTCGATCCCGAGCTTCTCAAGTTTCTCTCTCACTTTAACTCCTCCCTAGCTTTCCCGGCGATTGTGACCATGTTCCGGAGTTTTTTGAACGCTACATCCCGGGGCAGGTAATCCAACCCGCAGGAGGGATTAATGTAAATGCGCTCGGATCCCACGTTGGGCAAGATGTGCTTCAACACATCTAGGACCTCCCGTTCGCCCTCAAGCTTGGTGTTCCGTCCGTCGATGAGCCCGAGCCCGAGATCCTTCTCACAGCCGAGCCTCCCTATCACTTCCGCCAACCTCGGACTGTAGGTAAAGTCCAGTCCCAATACATCAACGGGCAGTCTCGCGAGCTTTCCGTAAATTGGGGCGGCATCGCCGAAGTAGGTATAGATGGCTATTCGAGCGTTTTTCCTCCCCTTGATCAACTCGGAGATTGAGTCCTCGAGGATCTTAAGCTCATCTGGACTTTTGAGTATCGCCGGCTCGTCAACTTGGATTTCTTCGGCCCCAGCCTCTTCCAGTTCTCTCACCTCATTCGAGAGCGCCCTTGCGTAATCTATAGCGAGAGAGCGCAACCCACCATAGTGTTTGTCGATTGTGTGTTTTGCCATTGTATAGGGGCCAGTGATAACCGGTTTCACCGGGACTGACGCCGCTTCCTTCGCAAACAGGAACTCGTCCTTAACAATTGGCTCCCTCCACTTTATGTCCGCCACCGCTACGGGCTGGCGGAAGTAGAAGTTTGTGTCGAAGAACCTGAGAAGACCATTTACCTCACATCCATCGAGATTGCGGGCAAAGTGAGAGAGCTGGTCGTACCATCGCAATTGGCCATCGGTGACTTGGTCGAGTCCAGCTTTCGTCTGCTCCCCAATTACCTCCCTAGTTACCTCTTGGTAAGCTTCCTCCATCTCGTGGTCATCGATCTCTCCCTGCTCCCATCTCGCATACGCGCGCCGGAGCTTCTGCTGTTCGAGAGTATCACCTACCCGCGGGTAGTTCCCGGCATTCGTGGTTAGGAGTTCCATTTTTACCTCCTCTGCGAACAAGCGCCCGCAGCTCTAATAACTTTTCCGTCGGTCGGCTGCTAGCTTCTCAGCCGCAAACCTTGTGACACAATCATTAAAAATCAAGCGGGTGCAAATGCTATTGATGGCGTTGGAGGGCGACTGATGGGAAAAGGTAGCGGTTTCGGGAAGGTAATCCTGTTCAACGAGCATTTCGTCGTTTACGGCGTGCCCTCAATTGTGTCTGCGATAGATCGTGCGACCACTGCGACTGTTGAGCGCTCCGAGGGAGAAGGCTGGGCCCTGAACGATGATAGGAATGCCACGCCTAGATACAAGGAAGAGAAGTTGGAAGATCAGAAGGATTCAATCGGTAGGATACTAAAAGCCGCAGAGATTGACTTGAAGGAAAACCCAATCAAGATAGCTCTCGGAGGGGACTTGGTCGCGGCGAGCGGGATTGGGGCTAGTGCTGCGTCCTGCGCGGCAATTGCTCGGGCGCTTAGCGACGAGTTCGATCTCGGCTTTTCGGACGATCGAATCAATGAGCTAGCCTATGAGGGGGAAAAAGGATATCACGGAACTCCTTCGGGGGTTGACAACGCGGCGGCAACTTACGGTGGATTAATATGGTTTGTGAAGGGGGAGCCAAATATGATTGAACGAATGAAGTTGAAAGAACCAGTCGAGATCGTGATGGGGAACACCGGGCTCGTCGCCGATACAAAGGCAGCAGTCGCAGGGGTCCGCGAGCGAAAGGAGAAAAACCCCGAAAAGTACTCTAAACTCTTCAAGGAGGCCGAGAACCTAGCTCACAAAGCCAGGGAGGCGCTGGAGGACTACGACATGGAAGCCGTCGGAAAACTTATGGACGAGAACCACAAGTTGCTGCAGGCGATTGAGGTCTCGTGCAAGGAACTCGACGCTCTGGTGGAGGTAGCCCGCGCGAATGGAGCCTATGGAGCGAAGATGACTGGAGGAGGCCTCGGTGGGAATATGGTTGCGCTCACTCCCGGAAAGGAGCTGCAGGAAAAAGTCGCAGGGGCAATTGAGAAGGAGGGGTTCGACGCCCTGGGGGCAAAAATAGGGTGATCCCTTGAAACTGCGCAAATTCATCGATGAGTTGGACAAGAAGGGGCTTTTGATCAAGATCAAGAAGCCCGTCGATGTCAAATATGAAATGGCAACCCTGATGAATATGCTCGACGGGAAGCCGATTCTCTTCGAGAACGTTAAGGGACACTCGATGCCCGTGATAGCAAACGTGTGCTCTTCAAGGAAACTCATAGCGATTGGCCTAGAAGTGACTGAAAAGGAACTCATAAGCAAAATGGCCGATGCAATCGAGAATCCTAAGGAACCGGAGATGACCAAGGCGGAGGGCTACGAGGAACTTGATGTGGACCTCTCCAAGCTCCCGATTTTGACGCACTACCGCCCAGACGGAGGGGCATACCTCTCATCCGCAGTTGTCATCATCAAAGATCCTGAGCTCGGCTCCAATGCCTCGTACCACCGGATGATGGTCATAGGAAAAGATAAACTCGTGATAAGGATACTCCCCCGAAACCTCCACGAATTCTTGGAACGTGGCAACAAGGAGTTCGCGATCTGTATAGGCAATCCCGTGCCGGTCCTGGTGGCCTCCGCGACCTCTGTCGAAATCGGCCAAAGCGAACTTGATATAGCGAACGCCCTGTCAGAAATCAAGCTAATCGAGTTCGACGGGCACAAAGTTCCAGAGTCCGAAATTATTATGATTGCCGAGGTGACCGGCGAGGAGCACGACGAGGGACCGTTCGTCGACCTGACAGAGACTCTCGACATCGTGAGGAAGCAGCGGGTTGCGAAGATAAAGAAGATATTCATGAAAAAGAATCCGACTTATCACGCCCTGCTTCCCGGGGGTTTGGAGCACAAAATCTTGATGGGCATGCCTCGCGAGCCGACGATATTCCGCGAGGTCAGCAAGGTCTGTGAGTGTAAAGACGTGCTGGTGACTCCGGGAGGCTGCTCCTGGTTGCACGCAGCCGTTAGTATCAAGAAGAAAAATCCTGACGACGGGAAGAAGGCGATCGAGGCTGCGTTCAAGGGGCACAAGTCACTGAAGCACGTCTTCGTGGTGGACGATGACGTGAACATCCATGACCCGAACGAGATAGAGTGGGCGATGGCGACGCGATTTCAGGGAGATCGAGGCATAATCACCAAGCGCGAGAAGGGCTCATCGCTCGACCCCTCCTCAGATCTCGAGACTCGGGAGACTACAAAGATGGGCTTCGATTTGACCATACCCGCGGGACGGGACCCTGAGAGCTTTAAGAAGCCGGAACTCCCGATGAAGCTGGACTTAAAGGACTACTTGGGG
>CAZKSL010000014.1:0-12203 GCA_964555495.1 Hadarchaeota archaeon (SeqCode) | reverse complement strand
CTCTGCCCCGCCCGTCGTCTTCTTACCGATAATTGCGGCACTGGTTGGTTACCTGCTCTACCTGACCCCAACCCAACTCAAGCCCGCCTTCGCGCGCGATTATCCCGCCTACCGGGCCTTCGTCGGGTTGTGCGTGGGCATTGTTCTCGTCCTAGTATTCGCTCTGAAGTACCTCCCAATTGAAGTCTCAGTGCTCTCGCCCCTCAATGCCGTGCTCCCGGCGGTCTTGGTAATTGTTCTAGTCCTCGGTGGCTTTGCAGCGTTTAAGCTGAGGTATGCACGCGATTACACCTACGGGGTCGTCGAGGGCGTCCGAGGGGGCAAGGCATCGGTCCGGATAGGCTACGATTTACGCAGCAATGTCAAGTCCGGCCTTTACTTCCTTGACTCGCTAGCTCGCGTGAAGCGCGGCGATCTTGTTAAGGTGGGGGTCGAGCGTGCAGCGTTTGGACTTCGCGGTTCTAGGGCGAGGGTTGTCCTAAAGAAGGTGGGGCGCAAGGACTAGCCATCGATACAGCTTTCTCATGATTGTTTCCAGTTGATTTTAGGTCATGGACATAATTCAGGTGCCCGAGAGCGCCGTCAGGATTCGCCAGTAGAGGTCCCCGTAGAGAACGGCGATGAAGACCCCTGTCCCGAGCGCTGGGGCGAAAGGCATCCCCCTCTTTATACGGATCCGGTTCTTGAGCTTCCCCTTGCGCACGAGGCGGCGGAGAGCCCCCACCTGATACCGGGAAACTCCGGCCGCTCTTTTGGGATTGGTGAGCGCGCGGTTCCAGTCGGGCTTCCCTTTCAAGCCAGTCAGAAATCCAAGACGGCCTGAACTCCAACGCCCGATCTTTCCATCTTTCTCGTAGATGGTCTCCGCGGGAATCATCCCTTCCTTGAGTTCAGTGATTTTGACCTCCTCGTAGAAGGCGCCGCGCCTCCGAATTCGGCTAATCCCCACGTAAATGAGCAGGACTGGAATGACTGCGATCACAGCGTTGAACAATATCGTGAGCGGGAAGAGCGGGTAGGCCGAGGAGTAGGTCGGCGACACATAGGGCGCCGTATAGACCGGGAGCAGTGCCCCGAGAGCGGTAAAGAGCTTGACGTCTCCACCGGCCCATCCCCCGGTGAGCCACAGGATGTATCCGATGCCAAACGCTATCGCTGCCCCGGCAGCACCGGACAGAGCAAGATAGAGATCTAGTCGGTAGACTCCTAGCGCTAGGTAAAATACAATCCCAATCCCAATCAGCGGATAGGTCAGGCGATTAGGAATTATCCTGTCTTTCAGGTCGGTGTAGTTCGCGACGCACACGCCCCCGAGAGCCAGCGTGACTGGGATGAGTTCAAGCATGGGACCGTCCCGCGGTAGAGCCTTGCTGCTATGGGGTCATATATCTTGTCGAAAGGCAGTATTGGAGCCGGCTCACCCGATAAGCGAGCTTGTTAGTTTGTCGATAATGTTGTCGCGTATGTTGTCTATCCGTCCTCCAACATCCGCCCCCATTGAACTAGAAGTGGAAAAGATTAGGTAAATAACGCTCGCTGCAACGACCAGCACTGCGGCCAGCATCATCAGATACTCGATTGCACCTTGGGAGCGCTCCTCCATACAATCACGCATGAGTTTCGCTTCATCACTTGCTAACTTTATGAGCACCCCTTACATTAGATTACCGTAGCCGCGCTGTGCCAAGTTCCGTCGTACTTTATCTTCACTTCATCCCCACTGGCAGCATCCGGAGCTGTCAGCGCGACGGACATCCCCTTTTTCAGGTCTTCCGTCCCAGAACCACTCGCTATCTGTATGGCCCCCCTATAGATCGCCCACTCCCAATCATCCGACGAAATTGTGTCTGGGGTCATAGACTGGGAGGGGACGAAAACCACATTGTCACCGCTCTTTTCCGCTACGCCCGTTATTATGGCGGATGGGGGCGCAGCTATCAGAAAAAAAATGGCAACGGTGGCCACGCCGAGTACAACGACTAGAATCAGCAAATACTCTGTTGCACCTTGTCCTCGAACTCCCGCCGAACTGACACGGGTATTCCCCCGTTGCATGGGTAGACCACCAAGTCGTTGATTAAAAAAATAAAAAAATAAAAGAGTGGCGCCACTTTAAGCCACAGTAGCCGCGTCGTGCCAAGTTCCATCATACTTTATCTTCACTTCATCCCCGGACTGAGCAGCACTGTCGCACGAAAGCTCAACTGGCAGTCCTCTTTCTAAGGTGTTGTCTCCACTGCCGCTCCCTATTGACGTAGCTCCATGATAGACCGCCCAGTCCCAGTCAGCACTGTCGATTGTTTTGGGGGTCATCGTAGAGCCAGGAGTGAATTCTACTGTGGTGTTGTCACCGGATTTTAATGAAGCCGAGCCCGTTATCGTTGCAGACGGGGTAGTACCGGTCACATAGTATATTGCCACGGCGACGATTACTAGAACTGCTGCCAGCATCAATAGGTACTCTATGGCGCCCTGAGCTTTCCTCTCCCGGGAAAATAGCTCCTTTACCATTTTTCTACCTCCATAAAAAGGTTCTTTGAGAGGCATATAAGGCTACCCCCACGTTTGTGGGGCAGAGTCGACATTTTTGCGGGAAATCCATACAAATTTTAAACTGGCAGGTTATCTTATTTTGGAGGTAAATTGCGCGTTCTCAGCACCACCGAGCACGCCGGAAGCGTCAAGCGAGCTCTGGGAGAGGCAGTCACGGAGTTAAACCGAAGGCTGGCCGAGACCCCAGGGCGTATAGCTCGAATGAGTGCGAGTGTCGATTCAGGAGTCACTGGCGCGACGGTCAGGATAGTCGTGGCCGTGGACGAAAGCGAGGCGCACCCCAAATGCGTCATCTGGGCGAACGAGGCCGCTGGCAACGATGGAACAGCCCTTCGCCGGGCGGAGGAGAAGCTAAACGCCCAGTTGAGCAAGTTGAAGGGACAGGCCGCAGGATTTTACGTGAAATTTATCAGGCCGCCGTTGCCGAAGCGCGTTTACGCAACGGTAATCGTCGCGGTCAACGAGGAGGTTCAGGAGGCAGTAAAAAAACCTCCCGCAGGTGAGCGAAGGGAGCGGTTGGCAGCTGCCATCAAATTGCTCGGGGGGGACCCAAGGGCAATCAATCTCTCGCGCATGGCCAGAGTGTTCGGCGTGTCGCGAGATGTCGTTTATCGAGATCTGGAAAAGGTGGGGGCCAAGCGCCAGCCTAAACGATAAAGCCGATTAATACCTGCGCAACGTGAAACACTACAACCGCGCAGACCATGAACGGAACGGTGAACATCAGGCCCTTCATCATTCGACCATATCGGACCACTCCGACCGCTAGGGCGCAGATGAGCGCTTGAATCGCTATGTAAAGCATTACTATCGTTCCAATTTCGGGCGGAAAGGCGGCAGCTTGAGCACCGATCGTGGTGAACGCACTGCCGACTCTAACGACTATTCCCGCTATCATGGGGGCCGCAAATATCGCCGCAGCGAGTAGGAACAATACCTGCTGAGTGGTCGCCGCTCGCCGCTCGCGCTGAACGGTCTGTACCTCTCTCGCGTCGTGGGAGACCGCATCTAGGACATTCGCGAGCGCGGCGCCACGTTCGATTCCCTCGACAATTAGGTGGAAGGCTCGCTCGTACAGCGGCGAGTTGGATCTTCGCGCTAGCGCCCTTAGTGAGTTTTCAAGTGCCCTGCCCCTGCGAACTTCAACCACGGCTCGGTCAAATTCTCGAGATAAGGCCCCGTATCCGGACTTTGAGACATCCTCCATCGCAGCGTCGATTCCGATCCCCGCGCGGAGCGTGCTCGCCATTTGTCGGAGGGCGTCAGGCAGTACCTCCTCGAGTTCTTTTGCTCTGCGCTGGGTGAGATAGTACGGTAACGCGTACGAGAGGCAGACAAAGACGACGGCAAACGCGATAATCGCGAGGAATGGCGATGGAAGGGGCATGGGTAGGATCAGGCCTAGGAACACGACTATAACGCCGAGGAGAATGGAAGCGACCATAGCGATTCCAATGAACTCTTCAGCCGATAGCGCGATGTTGGTCGATTCGAGTCTACGGTCGGTGCTGTTTAGGAACTTATTTGGAAAGATTTTTTTTACCAACCGCGCTGCTCCTTTGACGATGCCCATAGATCACACCCTTGGCTCCATCCGCTTGAACATTATCACTAGATAGAACAACAGGAATGGGAATGCGATCAGATACAGAACGCCTATCAAGGGAAGGGGGAACATCGCCCCGCCCATGAATTGCATCACAATTAGTAGGACTATGAGTAGGGGCGGAATGACGGCTGAGGCGAACATGTAGATCATTGTCATCATGTTGAGCGACTGGGTGTAGTCGCGCAGCTTCATCCTGAGGTCGAATGATGTCTCGTCAGCGAGCGCAGACAGAGTGCTAGCTAGATCGCCACCGGTCCGCATTGTACGTTGAATCTGCCGGACGGCACGCCTGAGAGGTTCTGACTCAACTCGCTTGTTCATCGCGGAGAGGGCGCCGTCCATTGATACGCCGGCGTGCATGTCCCGGATGACGCGCCCGAATTCCCTCGATAGTGCGCCGTATTCAGCCTGGCTCACCGAGGTCATAGTCTCCGGTAAACCTATCCCCGAGGATAGTTGGGTTGATATGTGTCGTAGCGCGTACGGCAGAACCTGATTTATCTCGACCACGCGACTCTTGATCCTATATTTTGGACGCATGCGAACGTACATGAGCGCGAACATGAACCCGACCAGACCACTAATTAGGGCTAGCGGGATGGAGAGGAGTAATAGCCCCAAGATGAAACCCATTATGCCGACTATGAGGCTCACTCCCAGCATCAACGCCACATACCGCTCGGCGGGAATCCTCATGTCAGCTTTGTAGAGATCGTCGTCTAGCCCTTTGAAGAATTTAAGCATACGCGCGGCGGGGCGCTTAAGGGGTCTATAGAAACTCTCAGCGAGGCGTTCGGAGAGCGGACGTTTCAGCTCGGCTCTCTCCTCCCAACGCTCCTCTTCCTCAGTTATCCGGCGTTCGGCCTTTGCTTCCTCCTCTCGCGCAGTCTCCAGACGCTTGAGTTCCCGCAGTCGACGGGATACTTCGTCGCCTCGTTCGGGGGCCTTACCCTCACCTTTGGCTACTCCCCTCACCCGGCGCGGTATACTCGTGGTGGCTTTTCCGGCTCTCGTCACGCCGCCTCCAACTTTGGAGAAAAATCGAACCAGCCGCCCCCGCTTTTTCCTCCCAGGTGTTTTCCCCTTTTTCACCATTGGGCCTCACTACCGACGTTTCTTGGGTTTTTTCTCGCCGCGGACGCGTTTCAGCACCCCATCGGGGTCGCGGTAGTAGTCCTGAACAACCTTACCGACCTCGAAGATGTTGCGGATTTTCTTCTCCCTCATCCACTCAATTACCGTAGCTCGCTTCTCCAATTCTATCGTGAAGTCTTTCCCACTCAGACCTGCGAAGTCCGCGATGGTTCGCTTTATCTGGCTCGGCACCCCCGTGGGCTCGACATCATCTGTACGAGGGCTCCACTTGTAAATCCGACTCAGCTGAGGTTTGCCGTCCTCGAACCCCGTGACTTCGGCGATTTCGGTAACCCGGCGGATTTGCCCCTTCTGTCGGTGATGGAGGCGCTGTTGCATGACAATGACATCAAGCGCGGGAATCATTATCTCTGGCACATTCATCGGAGCTTCGGTCAGGCGCGTGATGGTCTCCATAGCGCTGTTGGCGTGAAGGGTACCCATGCAACCATCATGCCCGGTATTCATCCCTGTGAACATGGTCATGGCTTCTGGCCCACGGACCTCCCCGACGATAATCCGGTCGGGACGCATTCGCAGAGCGTTTTTAGTCAGATCATCCATGGTAATTTCACCCCGCCCCTCCACGTTGGGGGGCCTGGTCTCCAGCCTGACCCAGTGGCGGTGAGGGAGCTGTAGCTCGGCAGTGTCCTCAATCGAGATGATTCGGTCGCGCTCCGGGACGAAGGTTGTTGCAACATTCAGGGTCGTGCTTTTACCGCTGGCAGTCCCGCCCGCGATTAGGATGTTTGCGGGCTTAACGCCGAGCCCGTCGACAATCACCCACAGGAAGGCCGCCACGTCTACGGAGAGAGTACCATATTCCAAAATGTCAATAATGGTGAGCGGATCTTTTCTAAATTTGCGGATAGATAGAGTTGGGCCCCCCAGAGAGACGGGCGGAATCGTCGCGTTCACACGGCTTCCATCTGGCAACCGCGCGTCCAGCAAAGGGGTCTGCTGGTCAATCCGCCTCCCGACCACTCGGGCCATCTTCTCGAGGATGTGGATGAGCGACTCTTCGTCCTTAAAATCGACGTTGGTGGGGCACATCCCATACTTGCGGTGGTAAACGTAGACGGGCCTGTCGATTCCAGTCACCAGGATGTCCTCAAGCGAGTCGTCGGCGAGCATGAGGTCGAGCGGCCCGTAGCCAATCATGTCGCGCACGATTACCTCAGTCAGCTGGTTCATTCGGCCGGCTGATAATTTCCCTCCTTTGCTACTACGCTTTATCATCTTCCTGACCTCTTCCATGAATATCCTCTGCCGCTCCTCTGGATCGGGAATCTTCTGCGGGGCAACCTCAATCTCGTCGATAGCTTTCTCCTTAACTGAATTGACGAGTTCCTGCTCCTTGGGGTTTAGCTCCGGCAGCTTCACTTGATATATCGGCAGCGCTTCGCCCTCGGTTTCAAGGATGCTGATGGGTCCATAACTTTCGAGCACCCCCTTCGCCTTCGGAGCCTCCATCACTCTCGCGCCCTCAACGCTGGGCTTCTTTGCGGCCCCAGTTTTGAGAGGGGTTGGTACAGGTGCTTCAGATGGTGTAGAAGTAGTTTCGCTAGGGATTTCAGGTAAAAGCCCTCCCTGTTCTCCTGCGATGGCACCCAACCATTCGCCGAGACCTTTCTTGGTTCCCTTAACAGCAGTTCGTCTTGTTTTTCTCTTTTTCTTGCCGCGTTTGCTTTTTTTGCCGCTTTTTTTCTTAGCCATAGCTATCCAAAAAATTTTATAGGCCCAAATTACTATAAAGATGCCGAAGGCTTCCAGACGGACAGTTTTAAAAGTCTGGGCGTTTGAAGGATAAAGAGGTAACTCCGCCGGCATCCATCTAGGTGGCCAGCGCGGAGCGCAAGATACCAATAAAAAAGTGGTTGAATGAGACCTTTAGGTAGTGGGCAGGGAGGCGCACCCTCCGGGGGCAGGCCTATACTAGTGCTCCCAGAGGACACGAGGCGCTATCTCGGTCGCGACGCTCAGCGCACGAACATCATGGCCGCTCGAGTCATCAGCGAGGCTATTCGCACCACGCTCGGCCCTCGCGGGATGGACAAGATGCTCGTGGACAGCCTTGGCGATGTCGTGATAACTAACGATGGAGTTACTATTCTCGAAGAAATGGATGTTGAGCACCCCGCGGCGAAGATGATTGTAGAGGTCGCCAAGACGCAGGAGGACGAGGTCGGCGACGGAACCACCACTGCCGTTGTCATATCTGGTGAGCTCCTGCATGAGGCCGAGAAGCTGCTGGATCAGTCTATACACCCAACTGTCATCGCTGCCGGATACAGGCTGGCGGCCGAAAAAGCGCAGGAATTTTTGAACGAAGTCGCAGACGATGTCAGCTTTGATGATAAGGAGACCCTTCGGAAGGTGGCAATGACTGCGATGACTGGGAAGAAGGCGGAGAGCGCGCGCGAGGAACTCGCAGACCTCGCGCTGAAGGCGGCCAAGCAGATAGCCGAGAAGACAGACGACGGCTATGTAATGGATGCGGACTATATCGGAATAGAAAAGAAGCAGGGGGGAAGCATCAGGGACTCCTCCTTGATTGACGGCATCATAATCGATAAGGAACGCGTTCACCCGGGGATGCCAAAGCGCGTGGAGAAAGCTAAGGTTGCCCTCTTGAACTGCGCCCTTGAGGTAAAGAAGACCGAAACCGATGCGAAGATTCACGTAACAGATCCGCAGCAACTCAAGACATTTCTTGACGAGGAAGAAAGCATGCTTCACAAACTTGTTGATAAAATAGTAAAGACGCGCGCGAACGTTGTATTTTGCCAGAAGGGCATAGACGATGTGGCTCAGCATTACCTGTCAAAAGTGAATATCTTGGCGACACGTCGGGTCAAGAAGTCGGACATGGAGAAACTCGCTCGCGCGACCGGAGGGAAGGTGGTCACGAACGTGGATGATCTCACCAAGGATGACCTGGGCGACGCGGGCTTGGTGGAGGAGCGTAAAATCGCCGGCGATGAGATGATATTTGTCGAGAAATGCAAGGATCCAAAGGCTGTGAGCGTGCTAGTTCGCGGCGGAACGGAGCATGTGGTCGATGAGGTCGAGCGATCAATGCACGATGCAATTAGGGTAGTCGGAGCGGCGATTGAGGACGGAAAGGTAGTGGCAGGCGGAGCAGCGCCCGAGATTGAACTGGCCAAACGTCTCCGTCATTATGCGGATTCCGTCGGCGGAAGGGAGGCGCTCGCTGTCGGGTCTTTCGCAAACGCCGTTGAGGCGATCTCCCGAACTCTGGCGGAGAACGCGGGCTTGGATGCTATAGACACCTTGGTCGAGCTCAAGGCCAGGCACGACAAGCCCGACGGCAAGAACGCCGGCTTGAATGTCTATAAGGGTAAGGTTGAGGACATGCTGAAAAATGGCGTGATTGAGCCGCTGCGCGTCAAGACCCAAGCGATCAAGTCAGGGAGCGAGGCAGCGATAATGATTTTGCGGATCGACGATGTTATAGCGTCGTCCAAGAGGGCCCCGCCAGCCGGTCCGCCCGGTGGGGGCGGGATGCCACCAGGTATGCCTCCGGGCATGGGTGGAATGGGCTAGATTGATTAACCGACTCTTGGCCTGCGCGTGACTTTCTCTATGAGCATTCCCTCTATCCTTATTGGAGGCCGTTGTTTGGCCAGCTTCAAGGCATCGTCCAGTTTCTTTTCATGTTCCGAATAAATCTCGAGCAGGACGTCGCCTCTTTTGACCTTCCGCCCTTCCTTCAAAATTACTTTCAAGCCAGCCCCCTTATCGCGCGGTGCACCAGCGGCCCGGCCCAAATCCCTGATGCACTGATTGTCAATGCGTTTTATGTATCCATCATTGGGAGCGCGGATGGATCCTTTTTTATCCCCAATTGGCAGGTCGGCTACCCTGACATCGGGATTTCCTCCTTGGGCCTCAATGATTTCTCGCATCTTTTGGTTGGCTTTTCCAGATTTCAGAATCTCTAGGGCAGTCTCTTTGCCAGAACCATAAGCTGCCGCTCCGGCCGCCTCAAGCATTATCCCGGCCAAGCTCGTGGCCTTCTCGATGAGGCTCGTTGGACCCTTTCCCTGCAAGGTCTCGAGTGCCTCTCTGGCCTCTAAGGCCGGCCCGACAGTGTATCCTAGAGGTTGCCCGCCGTAGGTTACTGCTGTCTCGACCTGAACCTCCAGCTCATGGCCCAGACTCATGAAATCGTGCGCCAGATCACGCGCTTCTTCCATGGATTCGACCTTGGCTCCAGCACCAGCCGGGATATCTATGAGAACTTTGTCGGCACCCACAGCGAGTTTTTTTGACATCACGCTTGCCAGCAGCTGACAACGGGGGTCCAGGCCCAGGGGTCGCTCGACTCTAATTATAATGTCGTCGGCGGGGGCTAGGTTGATGGCCCCACCCCAGGCTAGGACTGCACCGACTTTGCCGATATTTTCCCTTATCTCATCTAAGCTCAGCCTGACATTTGCGAGAACCTCCATGACATCCGCTGTTCCGGCCGGGCTGGTTATGGCTCGGCTGCTCGTCTTCGGCACCGCCAGTCCGGCAGCTGCCACGATTGGAACCGTGACCAGCGCATATTTGTTCCCGGGAACTCCGCCAATGCTATGGACGTCGAGAACCGGCTTCACGTCCAACTCGAGCGTCTCCCCCGTCTGCACCATCGCTCGCGTCAGGACCGCGATTTCTTGCATTGACATGCCTTGGATGTACTGCGTGGTGACAAAGGCTGCCATCTCGCCTGAACTCAGGTTACCCTCGACGATGTCGTTCACGATGGTGCGGATTTCCTCGGCTGACAGCGTCTCGCCCTTCATCTTCTTCAGTATAAACTCGATCGACTGGGGGTGGGGAGCAGCCGTGGCAGATACAGTGCTACCGGGCTTCAGCCCTAGCTCGCTGGTCACCTCGGCAAAGGTCCCGATCTCGCCCGGCCGCACCATCCTTTGCGTGGTGTCAACTATCGCGATCAGGCTTTCCCTCCCTGAGGTGACTTTCGCGCGATCCCCGGCGTAGAGGCCAAGCCCTCGCGCATCTTCCTCGTGGAGTACCACCTCGTACCGCCCGACCTCTGTCCCCAGAGGTTTGACCTTCATGTTTTCGAGCAACATCTTATCGATGACACCTCTCTGCAGTTGAATGAATCTAGATATTCACCGCAAGGTTGAAAAATTTAGCTAATTGCCCTCCATTTTTATTTTGGCAAAGGGCGTTGCTTGTACCCCTCAATGCACCCCTGCTTTATCTCCCTCGCAAACCTCGCTATTTTCGGCAGGGTCTCGTCGGGGTTCTCTAAATTTTTCTCGTAGATTTTCCCAAGAGCACTACCTGTTATGGCACCATCTGCTCCTGCCGAGACCACGGCCGTCGCGTGCTCCTCCTTCGAGATGCCAAAACCAGCTAGGATGGGTATATCGGCGCGGCGCCTGATTCTATTAACCAGCTTCAGGGTGGAGTCCTCCATATTTTCTCTTGCCCCAGTCACCCCCTCGACATTTATGACGTAGATAAATCCTGAGGCGGCCTCGACGATTTTCTTTAGCCTATCTTCTGTCGTCGTGGGGGCAACTTGAAAAATTATATGCACGCCTGTTTTCTCCCCGGCGTTCAAAAGGTCGCTTGCCTCCTCGAAGGGGAGGTTGGGAACGATTATTGCTTGGGCACCCGCCTCCTTTATTTCATTTAGGAAGGTCTCGACCCCCGCGACGTACGGGATATTGTAGTAGGTTGTCACTACTATCGGGATCTCCAAGCCGCTCTCTCTCAGCTTTTTTATCCCTTGAATACACTTGGCCGGGGTCACGCCGTTTTTTAAGGCTCTCTCGCAGGCCGCCTGAAAGGTCGGTCCATCGGCGGTCGGGTCCGAAAACGGGATTCCAAACTCTATAAAGTCCGCACCATTATCAGCCAAAGTTCTGATTTGTCTCAGGGAGAACTCCTCGCTCGGGTCCCCAAAGTAAACGTGGGCCATGTAAGCTCCCTCTCCCCTTCCCCTCAATTCTCGGAACTTTTTCTCAATGTTCATCAAAATACCCCAAGATTGTCTCGAGATCCTTGTCGCCTCTCCCAGAGTAATTTATGACGACAGTTTCATTTCGACCAAATTCTTCCTTGTGGCCCAGCACGTAGGCGAGGGCATGCGCGGTCTCTAGAGCGGGTATCAGCCCCTCCGACTCGCACATGACTTTTACTGCGTCGAAGACCCCCTCATCGAAAGCATAGCAGGCCTTCACCCTTCCCGTCTCGCACAGGTGGGAGATCTCGGGCCCTCTAGCGGGATAATTCAGGCCGGCGCCCCTGGTCTTGGAGGGTTTTATTTGACCGTGCTCGTCTTGCAGAACCTGCATTAAAGCCCCATGGATTACTCCAGGTTTGCCGAGTTGGAAGGCGGCGGCGCTATTGTCGGCGTCCAAGCGTTCTCCACCCCCCTCCACGAAGTAGAGCCGGACCTCTTCATCTTCGATGAAAGGCCTGAAGGCCCCCAAGGCATTACTACCGCCACTACCGCAGGCCACGATCGCGTCCGGCAGTTTCTCCTCCTTCTCGAGTATCTGCCCCCTAATCTCCGCGCCGATCACGCTCTGAAAACTCGCGACTATCTCTGGAAACGGGTGAGGCCCTACAGTCGATCCCATGAGGTAATGGGTAGTTTGCGAGCACGAGGTCCACTTTCTCAGGGTGTCGGAGACAGCGTCTTTCAAAATTCCCCCACCAATGTCGACAGGGGTCACTTTCGCCCCAAGCAATTTCATCCGCTTCACGTTGCTGGCTTGCCTCTCGATATCTCGCGTGCCCATAAAAATTTCTGTTTCCAGCCCGCAGATGTTGCCAGCCATCGCAGCGGCAATCCCATGTTGCCCCGCTGCCGTCTCGGTGATCAGGCGAGATTTGCCCATCTTTTTCGCTAGGAGGG
>CAZKSL010000013.1:0-12222 GCA_964555495.1 Hadarchaeota archaeon (SeqCode) | reverse complement strand
AGAATCAGATTCTGCTCGGTTCGGTAAACCATCTCCCTCACTGTCCGGACCGCGGCAGGGTTGGCCGACACGCTGGTAATACCGTACTCCACCAGCTTCTTCACGACGTCAGGATAACTTCCGGCCTGCCCACAGATGCTCGACTCGACGCCCGCCTCGTTGCAACGCTCGATCACGTGCTTGATCAGCCACTGAACTGCCGGGTGTCGCTCGTCGTAGAGGGCTGCGATTCGCTCGTTGTCGCGGTCGATTGCCAGGGTGAACTGGGTCAGGTCGTTCGTGCCGAATGAGATGAAATCGATGCCCTCCTTGATGAACTCGTCTATGATCAGCGCCGCCGCCGGGATTTCTATCATCAGGCCGACCTGGATGTCTCTTTGGGGCTCGAGGCCCACCTCACGGACTACCTCTTTGAAGCGGCGGAGTTCGGTGGGATGCTGGACCATCGGAATCATCACGCCCAAGTTCGAGAGGCCCCCGTCGACAACTTTCTTTATCGCTTTGAGTTCGAGCTTCAGGATCTCCCGCTCCTCCGGCCGCTTCGGATCAACAAACCGCCGCACTCCCCGCCAGCCAATCATGGGGTTCGGTTCGTCTGGCTCCTTTTCGCCGCCTGGGAGGTTTTTGAACTCGGCAGTCTTGAGGTCCAGAGTGCGGTACCATACTCTCCCTGGGGAAAACGCCCCTGCGACCTTTCTTATGCCCTCCGCGAACTTTTCTATCATCAGCTCCTCGCCGCCCTCCTCGAGCAATTTCCGCGGGTGCTTGCCTATCCCAAGCAACATGTGCTCCGCTCGGAGGAGGCCCACTCCATCGGCCCCCGTCTCGCGCGCGACCTTCTGGGCCATCTCCGGGAGGCTCAGATTCACCTTAACTTCGGTAGCAGTCACGAGGGCTGGTGCCGCGACCGCAGCTGGGGCCTCGGAGGGTTTCTCGACCTTCCTCGCGCCCTTGTAGACAACGCCCGCAGCTCCATCGACAGTCACTTCCGCCCCGTCCTTGAGGACCTCGGTAGCGTTGCTCGTCCCCACTATACATGGGGTTCCGAGCTCCCGCGATACGATTGCCGCGTGACAGGTGGTCCCTCCTTCGTTAGTAACAATAGCAGCGGCTCGACGCATCGCCGGGACCCAGTCAGGGGCAGTCATTTTCGTGA
The DNA here is from genome assembly GCA_964555495.1 of Hadarchaeota archaeon (SeqCode). Taxonomy (GTDB): domain Archaea; phylum Hadarchaeota; class Hadarchaeia; order Hadarchaeales; family JAGGTB01; genus CAZKSL01. Next base: position 11,066 of record CAZKSL010000013.1, on the reverse strand, counting down.
CTAAGATGTCGCCCTCCTTGACCTTGCTGATGTCCTCGGCGCTGGGGATTATCTTGACCTTCCCGGATGCCGTGCCGGGACTCGCCCCAAGGCCCTTTATCAGAACCTCTGCCGGCGCCCCCTCCTCAGCCGGAGCTTTCTCTTCTTCCTTGCCATAGAGGACAGTCACAGCGCGGGACTGGACGAAGTAGATATTGCCGCCCTCCACGGCCCACTCGATGTCCTGTGGATGTTGATAGTGATCCTCAATCTTTCTCCCGAACTCCGCCAGCTTCTTCGCCTCGCCCTCGCTGATGCACTGAGCCTCTCGCTTCTCCTTGGGGGCTGGCTTCTCAACCGTCTTGCCGGTCTTGGGGTCGCGGACGTGCATCACCTCCTTCGACCCAATCGTGACATCGAGTATTTTGCCAGTCGCCTTCTCAACGATGTAGACATCAGGCGTTGCAGAGCCTGAAACGACCGTCTCGCCAAGGCCCCAGTTGGCCTCGATGACCTCTTTGTCGCGGTCGCCTGTCGAGGGGTGTGCAGTGAACAGGACCCCCGCCTTGTCAGCGTTCACCATCTTCTGAACTATTATTGATATCAGAACCTTCTCGTGGTCGAACCCGTGCTTCTCGCGGTAAAAAATCGCCCGAGGTGTGAACAGCGAAGCCCAGCACTTCTGCACGTTCCGGACCACATCCTCCTCGCCCTGAATGTTGAGGTAAGTCTCCTGCTGGCCCGCGAATGAGGCATCGGGTAAGTCCTCGGCGGTCGCGGAGGAGCGTATGGCCACTGGCTCGTTCTCGCTCTTGACGCGCTCGTTCAGCTCCCCGTAAGTCTTGATGATATCGTTGCGGATATCCTCCGGCATCTTGGCCTTCTTTATCAGGCTCTGAACCTGCTTGGCCGCCTTATTCAGAGCATCGGAGTCGTCCACGTTGAGCTTGGAGAGTATCTCGCCGATCTTCTTGGTTATTTTTTCCTTCTCGAGGAAATTCTCGTAAGCTTGGGCCGTCACGACGAAGCCGGGCGGAACAGGTACACCTATTTTGACCATTTCGCCGAGATTGGCCCCCTTGCCGCCGGCCACCCCGATGTCGGACTTCGAAAGATCCTCAAACCATGCCACATTTGCCATCCAGGTCACTTCCACAGGAGTCAATAACTTCCCTCACGCTTGAGCTATAAAAGGGTTTGTCCCTCTACCTGATTAGAATCAAGTTTGCACCGTTTTCCGACCTAGTAAAGTTTAAATAACATTCGCTGCACCTTATCCGTCAACCACGGAGGCACGAAAAATGATGTCCTTCCCCCAGCGAGTACGCGCGGGCATGCTCCTGAGCGGGCTGTACGATAGGCGCGCGTTCGTTCGATTTTACCTCTCCCTGATGCTTAGAATCGCCCCTCGGAAATATGGGCGGCTCCTCAAGGCCAAGAAGGCGGCAGGCGTTCTCTGCGTAGCACTCGCCCTCTGCGCGGTTGCTAGGCGCTAACTACTTGAATAGCTTCTCCGCGTACTCCCTGATGCGCTTCTTCGTGATTATCTCATACGGCAGGTAGGGGACAGTCAATATCTTCAGGTCTCTGTGCTCATTTTGAATCTTTTCTAGATTTTTCTCCTGCTCCTTCCGCTTGAGGGTGCAAAATTTGCACTTGCAGGGCAGCATCATCTTGTTTATCACGGCGCGCTTAATCGCAATATTGTGCTCCTCAGCCGCCTCCCGCAACTGCCTTGTTTCCACCATCGACAGCTTCTCCGGGTTCAGGACTAGTATGAACTCCGTTTTCGAGTCGGACAACGTCTCCGCGATCTTGTCCGTGGTCTTCCCGAGTTCCTTGAACGCCTGGATTATCTTCGGCTCCTCCCCTCTCCCCAGCCAGGTCTTTATCGTCTGGAGGGGGTGAGCGAACTTCATGTAAAGTCCCAGCTGGCGCGAAATTGCGTCGCTGACCTTCTTCGAGAGCGAGAGGAGACGCAGGGTGTGGCCGGTCGGACTGGTGTCCCATACCACGACATCGTAACCATTATCGACAAACTTGCGTATCTGGTCAAGGGCGAAAATCTCATCAACGCCGCTTATCATCTCTATCGGGAGATCTTTGATGATATCCTCGTCAAGCCAGGACGCTAGAGCGTCGCAGAAGACTTTCCTGTACTTTTTCTCGACCTTTTCCGCAATCTTCTCGACGTCGAGTTCTATCCCGTGGAGGTTCCGATCGAGCTTCCTGACCTCCCCCCCTATCCGCCTGTTGAATATCCCTGACAGAGAGTGGGCGGGGTCGCTCGAGACGAGTAGCGTCTTCTTCCCTTCCATGGAGAAGTGTGTGGCTATCGCCACGGCGACTGTGCTCTTCCCCGTGCCGCCCTTGCCGCTACACAGGATAAGCCTGGCTCTACCTTTCCGTGCCACTTAAGTCCGCCTCCGCTAGGCGTGATCGGATAATAGCGCTACTTCTCCGCCTTCTTCAGTCTCACGCCGATGTTGGCAGGGGTCTTGCCCTTGCCCCTAGCATTGAACTCCACCTTCACCTCGAGCTTTCCTTCCTGAATCAGCTTCAGGACTTTATCTGCAGTCTCCCCTAGTCCTAATTTCTCGAGCAGGCCCCCCAGATTCACGCCGACCTCGATGGCGGGCTTGGATTTTTTCTTCTTGAGCATCTTCACCCCATTTATGTATGTGTCTCAAATCCTATATCAAACTCGCGGATTTTGGCCCCGCGCGCGAATTCCGCCGAGCTCAGGCCTTTTAAAAGTGGAGCCCCGGGTGGGATTTGAACCCACGACCTGCGGTTTACGAAACCGCCGCTCTAACCAGCTGAGCTACCGAGGCCCGGATTTATTTTCGGCGCCGATAAATATCAATTTGCCCCATTTTCGGCCGGCGATTAGATACCTTCATAAATCCTCTGAAAAATCTGCCTTACTCCTAGCTATTTTTGGAACCAACAAAAGCTTGACTCCAGAGTGAACAAAGAACTGACACGTAAAAAAAATAGAGAAGCAGGAGTATGGCGTTTTCCTGCTTCCTCTCTGACAGCGCTTACCAATGTTTGGAGCACCCCGGCCACTGTGCTCTCCACTGCTGCAGCCGCCAAAGTAGGTACTCAGCGTACGATGGGGGCCTCTCGGTTGAACTTTCCGAGTTTTGAACTTCCACCGCATCCCAAATCACGAAGTCATCAACGTTGTTATTGGTGTCGTAGGCATTGCCCTTGCTCTCAGTAACCCCGCGGGCATCGGATTTTCTCTCGATGGTTCCCCCGTCGGGTGGGGCAGGGGCCGGCCCGGTCCCCTCGTAGTCCGGTGCAGCATCATAGCCCACGAAGTCCACTATGTTCTCGTCTACAGGGCTACTTATTGGGTCATTGCCGATGTAAATCACGTTGCTGTCCGTCAAGGTGAATTCGCTTCGAGTGCCGATCGCATCCGCCTTGGCTAGCAAGTCCTCATTCGCATCGTCGCGGACGATGAGATAGTAGCCATAAGCAGGTATCACGGTGCCGCCTGGGTACGATCCATCCGCCGTGTCCCCGAATCTCATTAGGATCCCTGGATCTCCACCACTGGCGGTCGCCCTTTCGATTCGATAGCCCTCAGCTGCAAGGTCTATGTCGTGCCAAGTCGGATTATAAAGCTCAATCCAGTCGTCATAGGTTCCCCCGGAGCCTGCGATACTGTCGATCTGTATCTCGCTTATGACAATGTGGCGAACGATCCTTCGCCGTAGTCTCCAGCACCAAGAGGGCCTCTCAGTTGGGCCTTTCGAGTTCTGGGAATTCGGGGCCCTGACCACGAAATCGTTAACGTTGTTATTGGTGTCGTAGCCATTGCCTTTGCCCTCTACAACTCCACGGTTGTCTGATTTCCTCTCAATAACTCCTCCCTCTGGTATGGCTGGAGCTGGGGCCGAACCTTCATAGTAAACCGCGTCGCTTCCAAACCCGACGAAGTCCACTATATTCTCGTCCACAGGGCTACTTATTGGGCCATCACCGAGGTAAAGCGTGTACCCGTGACCGGTCCATGTGAATTCGCTTCGAGTGCCGATCGCATCCGCCTTGGCTAGCAAGTCCTCATTCGCATCGTCGCGGACGATGAGATAGTAGCCATAAGCAGGTATCACGGTGCCGCCTGGGTATGAGCCGTCGCTGGTATCTCCGATCCTCATAACTATGCTTGGGTCAGCGGCGGTTCTCGCCCTTTCGATCCGATAGCCCTCAGCTGCAAGGTCTATGTCCTCGGAGGTGGGATTGTAGAGTTCTATCCAATCGTCAGACGATCCACCCGACCCAGCGAGACTGTCCGCCTGTACGGAGCTTATGACGACGTAATCGGCGACATCGGGCCAGAGGCGCCACCTTGGACGTCTCCAACCGCATGCGTTTACTGTGCAAGATGAGGCCACTAGTGCAAACGTCAACACAGCTGCAACAATGGCAAAACTTCGTTTTTTCACTTATTTACCTCCTTATTTTTTCCGTGCTCATTACTTCCTTTCACGTGAAAATTTCTGCTCTCATTACTCTTTTTAACGCGAAAATATATAAATTTTATACACGTGTTTAAATACTTTATATACAATTTACCGCTTCTTTTGTGGTAATCGTCAGAAAAAGCCTTCCGGCGGTGCTAACCTAACCTCTAGCCAAGTTTTGAACCTATTGTACTTTATAGCCAGAGCGCCGGGGCAGGGATTTGAACCCTGATGGTCCAAAGGACCACCGGCTCTCGAGGCCGGCGCATTAGCCTGGTTCTGCCACCCCGGCTCGGTTTTGAATATCGCTCAAGGGACTAATAAAGAAAGAGCCGCCTAGACGAAATCCGCGAGACTCAGCTGCTTCCGGGTATCGCTTTCGAAGACGGACTTGATCTCGCCCTGCACGAGACCAAGGCGCTGCTGGGTGTAGTTCTTGACCTTGAACTCATTACCTATCCGCATTGCCACCTGCAGGTACTTTTCGACCCCACCGCGCGTTACCGTCAGCACGAGTTTCCCGCCGCAGCGTTTGCACTTCCCGTCGAGTGGTACCCGCCTGTGCTTCGTGTTGCAACTGGTGCATCTGAACTTCTGCCTCGAGAACGCGCGCAGGTTGCCCTTGAGATCTGGAATGAAGTGGTGCTCAATCAGGCGCTCGGCCACGTCCCGCTCGTCCACCGCGCGGATCTTCCGCCCGAGGGAGAGCTGCGCGACCGTCTTCTCCTCCATCGTGCCCAAGGTCTTGTAGCGACATGCAGCTGGGCCAGCAGCTATATCGGATGCATCATGAGCGTGCGAGAACTCCAGTCCCTCGTACTGGGCATCAGTGCCCAGCCTCTGCTTGACCGTCTCTATCTTCGACGTCAGTTCGCCCGGATCTGCGAACCTGAGCGTGGCCTCGTAGAACTCAAGCGGGTACGCGGGCATCACATCCATGTTGTGGGCCTCGTCGTCAATCTCCGCGGGATCCAGCCGGGTGGTCAGAACGAGTGGCGCGTCCATCGTGCCCCCCCGTGTGGACGGGAGGAAGCACTTGCTGAAATTCAGAAGGCTATCGAGCAGGAGTATTAGGGCATCTTCGTCGCCGTCCGCATTTCTCCTCTTGGCCGCATGGAAGTAGGGATGCGCGTAGCCGACGTTCGCGTCCGTGAAGCCGATTATCCTCCCAGTGATTCCAGCCGAGGTGTGGGGTGCGAGACCTATGACTAAATGACCTACCAAATCCTCCGGTTCCGCCGCGTTGTAGTAGGGCGGCAACCCGTAGAACTTCTGGAGGAGATCGTCAACGAACTTCGCCGATGAAAGGAGGTACTCGGCGCACGGCTTTGACAGAAGAACGTCTTGGACCCTGAGCTCGAGAAGTTGATCCTCGCTCTCCAGCGGCTTCCCATCAGACGCCTTCTCGTAGCCGAGTTCGCGGAGCTTTTCCAACGAGACACCTACCTCACGAGGGCGGAAGTGGGTCAGCGGGACGTTCGTGGCGTCGAATCTGACCGTGCCGTCCTTGAAGACGTGGACCCCGTGCTTCGCCCTGAGGATTCCCTTCTCCAATGGCTCCGGTATCTTGTAGGTGCTCGTCATCCCCCGGACGCCCTTGATCTCGTCTGGGAGAGGCTCCTGGAGCTTCTCCAGAGCTTCGTCGAGGAGGGGCTTGACTTCCAGCTGTCGGCGCTCGAAATACACGGTGGGGGCGTCGCAGGATATGCACCGCTCAGTCTTTGAGGGCCTCCCGCAACGTGGGCATACCCGGATAAAATTCGTCGTCTCGCCACACTTCGGGCACTTTCTCCTGATGGTTATCTCGCCACACTTCGGGCACTCACATCTCACCACCTCTGAGAAAACCGCTCCCTTCTCCGCGGCTTTTGGAATGCTTCGAGTGGCGCCGCCGCGTAGACCTATCGGAAACAATACGTGAGGCGGTGGCGACATCTTGCGCGGGTTTGCCTTCTCTGGCCTCCCCATTCTACATCCAATCCACGTCGGCGCCTTCACCATGACAGGGAACTCGGCCAGCATCTGGATTATCTCAATGACATCTTTTGCCGAGTGGGCCTTGAGAGTCTCCTGAAGCTTGTCGCTCGTCAGGTGCTCGCCCTGAACCAACCCGCGACAACGGCAGAGCGGGCGCGCGGGTTCCTCGATTACCGACCGATCGCCTTCGACCTTATGGGGGACCCCTAGGACTTCGAGCACGCGCTTCGGGACTTGATCTATTTTGACTTGGAGCTGCTTTAGACATCCGTCCTCAAACTCCGGCTCCCCACCGACAAGCCACCCAGCTAGTTCCTTAAGCTCCTCCAAGCCGACATCGTTGAAGTGATAGGTGTAAGCGGGGTGGAGGGAAACGCCGAGCTTCTCGGATATCTCGACCGCGAGCCTAGCAGGGGGCCTCCTAAATTCTGGGTCGAGATATGGCCCTAAATCGGCGCCCTCCCAACTATCCAACGCCTTTCTGATCTCCTGAGCCCACCACTCCTCGCAGTAGCCGGCGGGCATTAGGGGGTGGTTGTTCTCCAAGAACTCGCCGAAGCCAAAGAGGATGTCTCCGAGAAACAGTATTTCGCTCACTCGGTCTTTGAGTTCCTCGGCCTGTTCCACTGAGTCCACTCGTACCACAGATCCATCCCTGAGCTTGACTATTGGACCCTCAATCGTATCGACGGGCGCCACAGCCGCCGCCTTGCCCGGGCGCTCGGTTTTCAGTTGCGTGCCGACCGCCAGATGGTCATCTAAAATTTTCATCGCTGCCGGATGCACCCCGGCTGCCGCAAGGCCAGTATTTCTAGAGCGCCCGTAACGCAGCCTGAACCCGCCCTCGCGCCCTGGGTAACCAAACACCGGCCTGCCGGCGATGATATCCACGAGATACTTATCGCCTCTTGGGTAGGCCCGAGCTTCCTCTTCTTCCTCCGCGGGAGCACGCGAAAGCTCAGATAACCACCCCCACCCCTCGATTCCAAGCTTTTTGACGTGCTTGAGGATCTTCGGTGCCTTCTGCAACACCCCCTCCGCCAGAGCAAGAACAGCACCGCCTCGAACGCGATTTGTCTGGATGCGCTCGAGATCACGATAGCCAGTAACGGTTATCCGCTCGGTGGGCTCGCCAGATATTTCAACCGGGATGTTGCCGACAGCCCTGCGCACATCCTCTGCAGAAGGGGTGTACTGGAGGTGGGTAACATCTGACGAATACAAATCAACTTCCTCCGCGAAACGCTCGACTTCGAGTTCGGTCGGTTTATAGGCGTCCAGGTACAACTTTCGGCGTACGAAGTCCCCCGTAAGAACGGCTAGCGCCGCGGCGGTGCCCCCCGCCGAGCGAATGGGGCCAGCGAAGTAGAGCGCCAGATAAGATGAACCGTCAAAATTCTTCTTCACGTCGACGTGCGTTATTCCCTCGATCGGGGCTGCCGCGGCTATCCCCTCAGTAATTATCGCCAAGGAGGTGCGGATGGCCTGCTCTGCGGCTTGAACTTCCTCGAATCTCCCAAAGTGTCCATCTACAATCATCTCCGCCACCTTGAGCGCAAGTTCCTCGCGTGGCAACTCCTCCTCGAGCTTGCGGATGGCCTTTGCCACCCCCGGTGGGCCCACTAGCTTTTCGACCCTCGCCGCCAAATCCTCGGCTCGGGGGATTTCCGGCTCCAGCTCCGGGTCTAGACCGAGCGAGCGAGCCCTCCTGGCGATCTCGTATGCCTCACTCAACTTTTTCTCAAGTCCGTCGAAGTATTCATCCATACTAGCGTGCCCCCGTCAAGCGAAGTGTATCGCCCTCGCTTGGTTTGTCTGAAGGTCTATGATCGGGACTATCCCGGGAGTTGGCTTGACGCCCATGCTCTTCATGTAATTGGTCCTCTTTTGGAATGTTGCGGAGTTTACTAAAACCACGCCGCGGTACTTTCCGCAACCGTATACGTGGAGGTGGCCGCAGTGAAACACATCCGGAACCTCATCGATAACCAGATAATCTCTCTCCTCTGGCGCGAGAGGGGCCCGGCCACCCATGGGGTCACCGTAAATTGGAGCGAGGTGCCTCTTCCTGAGAGATTTGACCATGGGTTTGACAGAGTCCACCCGATCCAAGGACGAATCCGACGAAATCAGGTCATCGAAACCCCTGCCGTGATAGATGAGAAACCTCGTGCCGTGAATTTCTAGGTATGCGGGGTTGCCGACCATCATCGGTTCAACGCTCGCGAATGTCGAGCTAATCTCCTTGGGAAAAGCCGGCTGGGGCTCCAGGGGCCTGACGGCATCGTGGTTTCCCGGGGCCAGTATTATCTTCACGTGCTCCGGAACCTGAGACAGGTATTCAGCCACGGCTTCATACTGCTTGTTGATATCCTGAATAATCAGCTCCTCTTCCTGCCTGGGATATACCCCTATGCCATCCACTAGGTCCCCTGCGACCACTAGATATTTGACCCGGCCAGCCAATTCGCGCTGTTTTCTGTTACCGACCTCACCGCGCAACCACTTTAGGAACTTCATGAAAGCGTCTTCCAAAAACATCTCACTCCCCACATGGAGATCTGAGATGAGTACCGCGGAGACTGGGTCCACTGGCCTCTGAACTTCCTCTACGCCCGCCTTTTTCTTCTGAGAAACTGGAACGTCTGGCCAGACAATGTCATTAGCAAAGATGAGGGGTGAACGTCCCCCGCCTCCTCCCCGGGGCGCGGGCACCTTTGCCTCGACACCTATTACCTCATCCGTGACCACTTCGGCCGCCTTTTCCGTGAGCTCGCGGCGGTTTTTGTTGATGAATATGACCGCCCGGCCACTGGGGTCCTCTACCTCTATAATGAGGTCCCCCTTCCGCGTCTCCCGCTTGTCCACCACCATCCCAATAATCTTTACCATCCTGTCCTCGTGAGCGCTGACGCTGCCTATTGGTATCGTTTCTTGGAGGCCTATCCTCCCCTTGAGTATCTTGCTCAGGCGATTGTAACGGTCGTTGAACAGCTTAACGAAATCCTCAAACTCGCCTTGGCTGTTGCTGTGCCCGGTAATGTCGCGGAGCACCTCTATCTGTGACTCGACCTCCGATGCCAGAGGCTTGAACCCTTTATAGGCAGCCCCTAGTCTGGGTTTTTCCGGGAGTTTGGGCTTCGATACGGGGGGCCTAGAAGCAAGGGGTTTTGCGGGCTCTGGCTTAGGGACCTCAGGCTCTTTCGGCGCAGGAAGCCGGGGCTTTGCCTCTTCCTCAAGTGCCCTTTTGACCAGCTCTTCCGTGATTACCGAAGGCCTCTCCGGCATTACCCTAAAACTTTCTAGCACCTTCTCTGCCGCCGATTGAAAATCGCCCCTGTCCCGCAATAGGTTGAGGGCCTGCGGAGTGATGTGCATATCCTCACCGATGAACTTCCGAATTATCCCGGCATCTTCCACCATCGAACCACCTCACGCGAGTTTTAGCTGTCTCGGAAGGGGTAGGGAATCTATATCATCGGCCTCGATTTCGTCCTGAATCGCCGCCCTAACCTGGATGGGTTGAACGTTCAACTCTATCTCCTTCGTCCGGCCATATCGCCCCTTGTTGGTTATCTGAGCGTTTATTATCCCCAGCATGTCCAGCTCCGATATCAAGTCACTAACGCGGCGCTTGGTCAGCACGTCCATCCCGTTTTGGCGGGATAGGGCCCGGTACACGTTGTACACGTCGCCTGTGATCACCTTGGGGGAGCGATGTTCCTTCAGGAGGACTATACCATGCAGAACCAGCTTGGACTGAGTCGGCAGAGTGCGGATAACCTCTACCATCTTGTCCCGCTCAATTTTCTCGAATGCCCGAGTAACGTGATTAGTTGTGACCTTCTCATCTCCCGCGCGCTCCGCAAGTTCCCCGGCTGTGCGGAAAAGATCTAGAGCCCGTCTCGCGTCGCCGTGCTCTCTCGCTGCATGGGCCGCGCAGAGGGATATCACCCCATCGCTGACCACTTCCTCCGCAAAACTCATCGAAGCTCTCTTTTTTAGTATATCCCGCAGTTGGAGCGCATTGTAGGGCGGAAAGACCAACTCCTCCTCGCTGAGGCTGCTCCTGACGCGAGGATCGAGGTACTCCATGAAATTCAGATTGTTTGAAATCCCGACTATACTCACCTTTGCGTTCACTAGGTCGGAGTTCACACGGGTTAAGGTGTAAAGAATCTCGTCGCCGCTTCTCATGACCAGCCTGTCAATCTCATCGAGCACTATAACGACTAACTGTCTCTCGGAGTCCACGGCGTCGAAGAAACAGTGGTACACCTGATCCGTCGGCCAGCCCGTCATCGGAACCTGCTCAGGCGGACTTTCTCCGGCACGCTCCTTGCGCGTCTGATGCATCTTCTCAAGAAGAGTATTGGCGAGCGTTGCCAAGATGCGATATTTGGTGTGGACCTCCTCACAATTCAGGTAAACTACCTCAATCTTCTTGGGGGCACGGTCCCCTGCCTTCTTCAGCTCCTTCATTACATACTTGACGGTTGCAGTTTTGCCAGTCCCCGTTTTACCGTAGATAAAGATGTTTGACGGGGTCTCGCCGCGCAGTGGAGCGGCCCACATCCGCGCCAGCTGATGGACCTGCTCCTCACTGTGCGGGAGTTCCTCTGGCGTGTAAGT
>CAZKSL010000012.1:0-12281 GCA_964555495.1 Hadarchaeota archaeon (SeqCode) | reverse complement strand
ACTCAATAGGATTGGCTAAATGTGAGGTTTGGGTGGATAATTCGCTTGAGAAATTAATGGAAAATCAGGCCACCGACGATATCGAGAACTTCGCGACAACTCACGAGTTGAGCGACGGTTCTCACATCTGGCATGTGGTTTTGACTGATCACGCAGGTCACGAGAGCACCTCGTCCACGTGGCGTTTCGTGGTCGACACTGTTTCTCCAAGCGTGCCTTCCAAATCTGGTCCGCAGAACGGCATGATGACCCCGGTCACCGCTGTAACTTTCAGCTGGTCGGCATCAACCGACAACTTGTCCAGCCTAGCCAATTACGAGCTGTGGATAGACGATGATCCGAGTTTTGGGTCACCTACAAGGGAAAACTCAACTGATACTGAGCAAGCCGTGAGTCTCTCGGACGATAATTATTCGTGGCGCGTTCGTGCTTGGGACGCAGCAGGCAACTCAAGCGATTTCGAGAACTCTTGGACGCTTTTGATAGACACGACTGACCCGGATACCCCCTCGCTTCTCTGGCCCGCTGAAAACGTGGTGGAGAACACGTCCACGCCGCAGTTCAGGTGGACATCGGTGGGCGATCCTAGCGGTGAGACTTACGAGATACGGGTGGCCACCGACAATGCCTTCTGGGACTGGTCCATCGTCTACGATAAAGCAGGCATAACTGAGAACGAGCACGACGTCGAGAATACTTTGCCGAACCGGTATTCTGATAACCGCAAGGCCGGCCCATTTTACTACTGGCGAGTCCGAGCGACGGACAACCTCGGCCACGTCGGTGAGTGGTCTGACAACTTGCCTTTCATGGTACTCATGAGAGACTTCGCCGTTTCGACTACCCCATCCAGCGACAGAGTTGCCCAGGGCGGATACACGAGCGTTACCGTTACTCTTTCAAAGATAGGAAGGTATGAAAATTCTGTCGACTTGAGCATTAGCGGCGCTCCTTCGGGCGTAAGTTACATTTTCGATCGAATGGGGCCCCCGCCCCTTAACGCGACTGCGGTGATAAGTGCAAGCGAGTCCGCGTCTCCGGGAAGCTACACCTTGACAGTTATGGGAGTGGACGCTAACGGGTGGGAGCGCACGGCTACTTATTCCCTGGAGGTTTTTGTCCCGCCGACGGTAACTATCCAAGAAATCTCAGCGGGCGAACAGAAGACAGTTGCGATAGAGGAGGCAAATGTCACTCAAGTAATCATCGGCGCACAGAATCAGATACAGAACGCAACTATCAGCGTGGAGGTGCTTGACCAGAAGCCAACGGGTGCCCCAGCGTTGGAGGGGCAGGTGCATTCCTACATTAAAATCGAGACGGAAAACATCGGCAGCGCCGACATAGGAAGCCTAAAAATTCAATTTTGCGTCGAGAAATCTTGGATCCAACAGAACAACTTGGATGTTTCAAAGATAAGGCTGAACAGGTACTCCGCTGGGGGGTGGCAGGAGCTCACCACGAGCAACATAGATGAGGACGGTATTTACATCTATTATTCCGCCCAGTCTTCCGGGTTTTCTACATTCGCGATAATCGGGGAAGAGAAGAAGCCCTCGCCCTTGGGCTGGCTCACTGATTGGAGGGTTTTGACTGCTGTGGGGATACTGGTAGCGGTAGTGGCGCTGCTGGTGTGGAAGAAGCGCAGGGGGCCGGAAGAAGAGTGGAAGGAGGAGGCCGCTGAGGAGGGAAGGCCCCCTAGGGAGAAGCCCCCGGAGAAGGAGGAAAAGCCCCCGAGAGAAGAAGAGGACATTTGGATGTAGCGCCTAACGAGGTTCAAAATTTAAAGTTTTTAATTGAGGGCATTCAAAACTCGCATCTGAAGCAATATGTTCGGAACCGAACTGGCTTTATTAGGTGGTAATACTTGAAAGGCGAAAAAGCAGCAGGCATTGGCTTTTGCATAGCAATTTTTGCTGTGACGGCGTTAGTTTCATCCTTTCATCTAATGCCTGGCGCGGCGGATTTCCAAAAAAGTCAGCTCAGTGACGGGGCCGCATCACCAAATAGCGGACTTCCTTTTTTATTTATCAGTGGGCCAATTCATCGGCTGACCTCCTCAGCCTCGCCTGATTTCAGCATATCAGTAGATCCCACGAGCATCACGGTCGAGCAGGGGCAGGTTGGCTACGCCACAGTCAGTATTTCAGCGAAAGCTGGCTACGACGACGAGGTTTCTCTCAGCACGAGCGGTCAGCCGTGGGGCGTTGAAATAAACTTTTTACCGGAAAATCATGGCACGCCCAGTTTCTCCTCGGAGATGGAGGTGAGCGTCGGTTACGAGGTCGAGGTCGGCGACGTTTACACGATAACGATAAAAGGGTCCGGGGCGGGTGAAAATGAACACACTGTGCAATTTTGGTTGAATGTGCCGGCGCCCGGGGAAGCTGCGTTTGCGGTTGAAAATCTTACGGTCTCGCCAGCGGAGGTAGAAGTAGGCGAGACGGTCTCCATCTCCATCGCGGTTACGAATATCGGCGAACTCGAGGGAACCTACGTGGCAACACTCAGGATAAACGGCGTGGCAGTCGAAAATAGTTCGATTGCGCTCGCGGCTGGGGCGAGCGGGCAGGTAACGTTTAATTACACTGCAGCTGCACCGGGTGAGTACAACGTTAGTTTGGGTGGTCGAACTGGGACATTCACTGTAGAGACTGAGGTGACCCCGCAACCGGAAAACTTTGAAAATGAGGTCGTCGTGGCTGAGAATTTAATTCTGGAGGAAAATGAGCCCACTACCATCGAGGTGGAGAATGCAGACATATCCGAGATAGAGATTCAGCCGTCGAGAAGGGTGTGCTGCACAAAAATGACCGTATGGCAGCTCACGACGAGGCCGGCGGAGGTGCCCGCCCCGTCCGGCGAGGCTTACTCCTACCTCACCATCGTGGCTGAGAATGTCCAAGAGGGGGATGTCGAGGAAGCAACGATATCCTTCCAAATCGAGCGCTCGTGGATGTCTGGGCGCGGGTTCGAGGAAAACGAGATAATCCTTTGCAGATACGATTCCGGCGATAATACTTGGGACGCGCTAGAGACGCAGAAAATTGGGGAAAACCAGGGGCTCCTAAACTACTCAGCGAGTTCGCCGGGCCTCTCACTTTTCGCTATCACCGGGGAGGGAGCCGCCCCAGACCAGCTGCCAGAGGCCTCCTCAGCCCCCATGCTCCCACTCTGGGTGTGGGTTGCCACGGCGCTGGTGCTGGTGGCGGTTGTTATTGCAGTTATCTGGAGGCACCTCGCTACTGGCGCAGAGGGGGCAGAGAAGCCCGGGAAAGAACCCGAGTGGGGCGCGGAGCCCGAGAAGAAAAAAGCGCCCGAAGAAAAGGGAGAGAAGCCCCCGGAGAAGAAGGAAAAGCCCTCGGAAGAAGACGAGGATACTTGGTGGTAACCCCACCCTAATCGCGCAGGTAAAGGTTGTTTCCTTTGGTGTCGATTGCCACCACTAGCGGGCCGAGGTCTTCGACGCGCAGCTCCCAGAGCGCCTCCGTCAGGCCGAGATCCTGCCACCACATATGTTTGACGGATTTGATTGCCTGCGCGCCCAGGGCCCCAACTCCTCCAGTGAATGCCAGATAGACGCAGCCAAGCTTGGACAGCCCCTCTGCGACTTTCTTGCTGGTGCCCCCCTTCCCAACGAGTGCTCTTACTCCAGTCCGCTTGACAAATTCTTCCTGCATGGGATCAAGGCGCGCGCTCGTCGTGGGGCCAGCAGAGATAACTTTCCACCCCTCAGGAGTTTGTTTAGTCAGAGGGCCACAGTGATAGACGACCGCGTTATTAAGCTTGAGGGGGAGCTGCTTCTTGGCGCGCAGATGTTCTAGAATTCGGGCGTAGGCTTTGTCCCTCGCCGTTATTATCTCTCCCTTGAGTTTGACTAAATCGCCGGCTTGGAGTTTCTTCACCTTCTGCTTACTCAACGGCGTCTTCAGGGTGGTAACTCCCTCTTTACCACTCATCAAGGCACCTCCACGCGTAGTTCGTCGTCGATTAGTCTCGCAGACGCCCGCCGCGCTACCCAGCACTGGAAGTTTATAGCTAACGGCAAGCTGGCCGCGTGGCAGTCGGCCTTCTCCAAGTGGATTCCAAGCACCGTGGTCTTGCCCCCAAGCCCCATGGGCCCAATTCCTAACTCGTTTGCGGCCTTCGTGAGGCGCCGCTCCATCTTCGCGAGATTTCTATCGTCGCTCACCTCGTCGACCGGGCGGAGGAGCGCTCGTTTTGCCAGCAGGCATGCCATGTCCGCAGAGCCCCCCATCCCCACACCAACTATAGTTGGAGGACAGGGCTGCCCCCCAGCTTCTTCAATCGTCCGCAATACTACCTGTTCGATATCGCTGGCGGAGGAGGTTGGCCCGAGCATGTGGAGACGGCTCCAGTTCTCGGCTCCAGCCCCCTTCACGAGCAAGTCTATCTTCAAATCCCCTCCGGGCACCAGCTGCACGTGTATTACCGGTTGTCCCTCGCCCGTGTTGTTTTCCGTGTTTTTTCTGTCTAGAGAGTCCACCACGTTCGGACGCAAGGGGACGGAGCGCGTGGCGTCCTGGACTGCCTGAGGGATGACGGAGTTCAGGTCGAATCCCAAATCCAGATCGAGCCCGTACTCCACAAAGAAAATGGGAATCCCGGTGTCTTGGCAGATTGGCACCCCCCCCTGATTTGCCAGTTCAAGGTTCTCAAGCATGAGTTCAAGCTGTTTCCTCGCAATCGCTCCCTGCTCGCGCGCCGTGGAACGTTTGAGCGCCTTGACGACATCCTCGGGCAAGGTAGTCTCAGCCAGCTTGAGCATCTCCTCCAAGGTGGCCCTGAAATCTCGCTCGGACAGCATGCAATCCGCTTTTGTTAAGACCCGAGAAGTTAAAATGCTTTGGCAGGTGCGAGGATGCGACTGGCCAATCGGACGAAGGGCAGAATTATAGCCAACAGGGTCGAACGCGCCGACTCCTTCTGGAAGAGATTTCGGGGGCTGATGTTCAGGCGCAAGTTCTCAGCCGGTGATGCACTGCTCTTCAAACTCTCCCGCCCGAGACGTTACAGCATCCACATGTTCTTCGTCAGGTTCCCTATTGACCTGTTGTATCTGGACTCCAAGTTCACCGTCGTCGAACTCCGCCCTAGGCTGAAACCGTGGCGAACCTACAGGTCGAAGGCTAAGGCGAGCTATCTAGTGGAGCTCCCAGCGGGCACAATCTCACGCACGAGGGCCAAAGTTGGCGACAAACTCGTGTTAGAAAACTCATAAATCGTTAGAAATCAAACCCTGAGTGGTGGATCTGGTGGAGATACAGGAGGCTCTGGTGGCAACAGCCACGAGGTTGGCGACAGAGATAGATGCCAACGCCATACTTGCCCTGACTGAGACGGGTAAGACCTACGAGCTAGTCTTCAAGAGCGCTTTCACCAAGTCGTTGGTCAAGCGGGCGACGGGCCTGGAGCGGAAGGAGATAAAGATAGTCGCCGCCACGCCGGACGAGGAGACCTACAACAAGCTCATGGAGATCCCGGATGCCAAGGTCATCAAGCTCACGGTTCGGAGCCCCAACCGCCTGACCCAGGTTCAGCACGCGGTCTGGCGCGGGCTCAGGGACGGAGTGTTTTGGCCCGGTGAACAGGTGGTGTGTCTGGCAGGTGACGCGGCCTCTCCTGGCGCGACTGACGCTATTTTGGTCTATCGAATCAGCGAGACCGAGTCGACTCTAGCGGAGATGGTGGAATCAGATCTCGTACTGGCAACGATTGTTGACATAGCATGCGAGCTTGGCCGCGGGGGATACCACGGCGCCCCAGTTGGCACCGCCTTCATGATAGGGGATGAGAAGGAGGTTCTCAGGCGGTCGGAGCAATTGGGAATGGATCCCTTCAAGGGGCACAAGCCAATTGACATCACCAAGAAGGAGAACAGGGAGATAGTCAAGAGCTACGCCTTTCTAGACGGCGCATTTGCCATCAACAAGGGTGGGAAATTGTTGGCCGCGGGGAGATTTCTTGACGCCGACGCCAAGGTTGACATCCCTAGCGGGCTCGGAACCCGTCACATGGCAGTCGCGGCGATGACTTCAGTAACAAAAGCTAAGGGCGTCACGGTCTCGGGGACAGATGGCACGGTCAGGGTCTTTGACAACGGGAAAATTTTGGTGAAAATTGACCCCAACAGCAAGATCATGACAGAAGTTTTGATGAAGTGATCGTGCAGCCATTTTAATGGGCCGGAGCTTTGGGGGAGTCAAGTGGAAGATGACGACTTTCTTTAAGTGGATGTGGATGAAGTAGTCTCTGGTTGGGAGTTAAAATGAGATATAGATGGGTTGTGCTAATCTCGGCGCTTCTAGCACTTGTCGTGAGCATATTCATCGGGATATATTTCTCTCTTGTCTCTACGGCCTCAGTTGCTTGGATACCGGGCCTTGAGGATGTATTCGGGGAGACTTTGCCCTCCTCAATTGCCGTGGCCTTTGTCATCTCATTCCCCATAATCTTGGTACTGCTGTCGCTAATTTGGTGGGTAGTGGGGCGCCTGCGAAAATAAAAGATGGGAGAGTTTCAGCTGCTTTTGATGAATTTTATTGTTTCGTCAAGGCTCCGCTTCAACCCGAACTTGCGCCTGAAATATTTCAGAACGTTGTGCACATCGCGCTCGAGTAACTCGTCTGCTCGCGCGTGCGAGGCCGGAACCCACTGGGGCCAGTCAATTATGATCACCTCTCCAATCGGCTTCACGATGACGTTGTGCTCGCTGAGGTCCGCGTGAACGACGCCAAGTTGGTAGGCCTTTCGCACGTTCTCCAGAACTTCCTCAAGCACGGGGGCGGGCTCCGAGATATCTGCGACGTTAGCGAGTTCGTCGCCCTCGATTAATCCCGTCACTATGACATGTCGGTTGTAGGCTATCGGTTCCGGGACGGCAACATCGGGGTAGATCTTTTGAAAGGCCTCAAACTCACGTTTCGTGGCCTTCTTGGACGCGTCGATCCAGCCGTGTGTGGGCTCGTAGGGGCGCGCGCGCTTCACGTGTGTGAAGCTTGTCCTTCCAGTGCGGTTGAATTTAACGGCAACCTTCGACCCGTCAGGCCCGAGCGCATCGTAGACATCGGCCTCCTTCCCGACCGCGAGCTTGTTGCCAAAGGCCTCTAGGACGTTTTGCTCGACAAGGTCCCAGATCGCAAGCACATCGTGTCCCGCTGACATGATTTTGTAGCCGAGATACTTGACGGTCCGCCGCTCCACCAGCCCGAACTTGTCGAGCCTCCCCAGCCGGTACTGCAGGTCCTTCGGCGTGAACTCGGTCATCACCGGCAGGCGGTCGGCTGGGATGTACTCATAGCGTCGCGCCGCCCGCTCCATTCTACTCAGGAGTTTGACGTCGCCCGCCTCCAGCTGCCTGAATACCTCGATCGCCCGTAGCGTCATTTTATCCAAAGGTTTTATGCTCGGTGCCCAAAATCAACCTTTGGGGAGTTTGTGCGGTACGCGGCCTTGGCTAAGTCCTTCGAGGAGCTGGAAAAGACTTCTTCCTACCTGAAGAAGAATACTACAATTGCCGATTTGCTCAAGCGCACTCCACCCAAGCAGATGGAGATGGTAGTTCCGCTGCTCCTGGGCAGCGTGTACCCTGCATATGTTTCACAGGAGACGGGGATAGGACTCCAGCAACTCAAGAAGGCGGTGGCGACGGCCTCAGGTTACTCATCCTCCGAGGTCGACAAGCTCATGGAACAGGTGGGGGATCTTGGAGAGGTGGCCAGCCAGCTCCTCTCAAAGAAAAAGCAGGTGACTCTCCTCAAGAGTACCCTGAGCGTAGATAAGGTCTTTGAAAACATTAGGAGGCTCCCGGAGATTACGGGAAGCGGATCGGTGGACCGAAAGGTAGCCGCGGTGGCGGAACTCCTAGCAGACTCCTCCCCGCTTGAGGCGAAGTTCATTACCCGCACGGTTCTAGGCGACCTGCGGATTGGGGTGGCAGAGGGTCGACTTCGTGACGCGGTGGCCAAGGCATTCGATGTGCCTGCGGATGCGGTGGAGCGCGCGTACATGTTGACGACCGACTACGGCAAGGTAGCAAGGGCCGCGGCCGAGAAGGGGAAGAAGGGGCTCGATGAGCTCAGCCTGACGGTCGGGCACCCCGTTAACCCCATGCTTGCGCAGCGCGCCGAGTCGGTTGAGGAGGTTCTGAAGCGCATGAAGGGGAAGGCGGCCTTCGAGACAAAGCTGGACGGGATTAGAATTCAGGTCCACAAGGAAGACAAAAAAATAAAGCTGTTTACCCGGAGCATGGAGAACTACACAAAAATGTTTCCGGACCTTGAGGACCCCCTCTACAAGGCCCTGAAGCCGAAGCGGGTGATAGTCGACGGTGAACTGGTCGCGATCGACAAGCGCACGGGCAAGCCGATGCCTTTCCAGGAGGTGCTCAAGCGCCGCCGGAAGTACAAGATAGAGAAGGCCATCGAGCAGATCCCAGTTGAAGTGCACCTCTTCGATGTGCTCCTGTCGGGGAGGCGCACGATGATAGGCGAGCCCTACACGAAGCGGAGGAAGGAGCTGGAGAAGATAGTCAAGCCAGGCGGGATGATAATGATTGTCGACCAGCATGTCCTGAGCAAGGCGGAGGAAATCAAGGACTTCAGGAGCAAGGCGGTCGCCGGGGGGCACGAGGGGCTCCTGGCGAAGGACCTTGGGTCACCGTATCGGGCCGGGAGGAGAGAGTTCACTTGGCTCAAGCTGAAGCCTACGGTCGAGACGCTCGATCTCGCGGTCGTTGGCGTCTATGCCGGGAGGGGGAAGCGCGCCGGGACCTTCGGGAGCTACTTGCTCGCCGCGCGCGACCCAACCTCTGGGAAACTTTGCACGATCACGAAAGTCGGGAGTGGCTACACGGATGAGCAACTGGGGGATCTCACGGAGATGTTCAAGCCATTGGTCATTGCCAAGAAACCAAGCGAGCTGCGCGCTGAGATAGAACCTGATCACTGGATTAAGCCAGAGCAGGTATTTGAGGTAATCTACGAGGAGATACAAAAATCGCCGCCTGAAAAGCACACTTCAGGCTACGGGTTAAGATTTCCCAGATTCGTCAGGTTGCGGGAGGACATGAGCGTTGAAGATGTAGATACGATTGATGATATAGAGCAACTTTACTCAAGGCAGCAGAAAAGCAAATCTAGCAAGAGATAGCGTTTGTTTGCCACACATGCAGCAAAAATTCCGCCGTGTAAATCTTTGTTATATATATAACAACGATTACGGCGCCGCGTCTAGGTTTGTGTTAGGAGTTGTCTCTCAAATTCCTGCATGAACTCGGGTACCCTCTCCCCGTCTACTTGCGCCCCGCAGGCCACCGCGTGACCTCCACCCTCGCCCCCCACAGATCTCGCGGCCGATCGGATGGCCTTTGCGAGGTCCAGCCCCTTAAGGAAGAGCAACTTTGAGCACCGAGCGGAAATTTTCGCCACCCCGCGGGTTTGGACTATACCCACTATCGGTTTGTAGGGGTCACACCGCTCGTGCCCGAGGGTCATGCTCGCCAGGGTACCGACGAAAGTCTCCTTGAGCACCCCTGTGGCGTCGAAGTATTGCAGGTAACCCCCCGGGCCGAGTTTCACCCCCTGGCGCCCGATGAAGTTCATCCCCTCGGCTATGCATCGCCGGTGGTGTCTGAGCAGGTTCAACATCGCGCGGTAGTAGACCCTACGATCCCCCCTAGCCACCTCGAGCCCTATGAGTGGCTGCTCGTGCCGCGCGGTTGCGTTTATGCAGGTCGAGAACTCGTCCGCGTCTCGGAGCATAGACCGCTCGCGTTCCCTGAGCAGGGTGTGAACCTCTCCGACTATCAGGCCGGGCACGTACTCCACAAGCTCCTCCGGCACGTGGGTTATCGCCCGAGTTATGAGTTCCGTTCCCAGTTTCTGCTTCTCATCGTCCGTGAGGTCAATCGGCCTCCGATATCCGTTCCCGGTCTTGTAGGGGATACCGAGGTCCTTGAGGAGGCTCACGCAACCGGCCGCGGAGTTGCTAATCCCAGGAATCGGCGGGTCGGTAAAGGATCCGAGTGCCCTGAAAATTGGGCGGGTGTGGCGCCCGTAGAGGAGCAAGTCCCTCTTACAGCTGAGCACTTCAGCCTCAATGCTCTCCTTCAAGATTTTTCTGTTGAAACCTTTCATTTTCCCCCACGCGTTTTGGATGTCCCCGATTGCTCCAATGACGGCAAGCGCTGACAGATCTTTGTTCTCGGGGTCCAGCTCCCTCGCGATGAGGTAGGCCATTCCCGCCCCGCTTACCTCCTCCACGCCGTCGAGCCCGAAGAGGTGCGCATTCAGATGAACAAGTTCTGGCCAGCCGCCCTGTTTTTTTTCTGGTTTGTGATGGTCAGCGATTACGGCGTCGTGGCCCAAGAATTTATCACTTAATGTCCGCAGTTGGGAACTCCCCAAGTCAGTAAATATCGTCAGCTCACCAACTTCGAGCCCCTCGACCACATCTCGGTAAAGCATCTGCACGAATCTGACGCTGTGCTCGATGTTCATCCGCTTGAGGGCCAGTGAGGTTAGGGCAGCGGCGGAGACCCCATCGGCATCCATGTGTGAGACTACCAGAATCGAATCATTGTGGTGTTCGCGAATCAGCTCCGCGGCCTCTTGCGCCGTCTTAAGCATAGAAACCCTCAGCGACAAGTTCTATGACTTTCGTTGAATATTAATTGTTAATGCACAAACAGGAGAGTGGTTAGGATGCGAACAGTCAAGCTTGATGGCAAGAGTGTGGTCATGATCGATCAGTCAAAGCTGCCGTCGAAGCTGGAGCTCATCCGCTGTGGTAGCGCGGCCGAGGTCGCGGATGCAATTAAGCAGATGAAAATCAGGGGCGCTCCCGCCTTGGGGGCCGCTGCCGCGATGGCTCTGGCCGTGACAGCGCTGCGTAGCAAATCAAGCGACGCGGGAGGCTTGCTACATGAGCTGGAGCGCGCGGCCGAGGAGGTGAGGCGCACCAGACCTACGGGAGCAAATCTCTTCGCCGGACTGAATAGGGTAATGGCCAGCGCGCGCGAGGCAGGTGACGATGTAGCGAAAATACGGGAGAAGGTTGTAAAGGAGGCGCAGCGAATTGCGGACGAGGATGTGGACGCGAACAAGCAGATGGGGAAAAATGGTGCAGAGCTGGTCAAAGACGGCGCGACAATTTTGACCCACTGCAACGCCGGAGCCCTCGCGACGGTAGACTACGGAACCGCTCTGGGCGTGGTCAGGGCAGCGCGAGAGCAGGGAAAGCGGGTCAATGTCATCGCAACTGAGACGCGGCCCCTCTGCCAAGGCTCCCGCCTTACGACCTGGGAACTCAAGCGCGACGACATCCCGGTCACGCTGATAACCGACAGCATGGTCGGGCACATCATGGCCCAAAGGAAGGTGGATTTAGTGATAGTCGGCGCGGATCGGATTGCCGCCAGCGGGGACACAGCGAACAAGATAGGCACCTACACCATCGCGGTTCTCGCGAAGCGCCATGGAATTCCCTTTTACGTCGCGGCCCCGACCTCGACGATAGATTTGGAAACAAGCGACGGGAGCAAGATAAAAATCGAACACCGCGATCCTAGCGAGGTGAGATTTTTCAGCGGCGAGGAGATAGTGCCAGAAGGGGTCGAAGTCCTCAATCCCGCATTCGATGTCACGCCCGCGGAGCTAATAACGGCGATAATAACCGAGCGAGGAGTCGTCAGCCCAGAAAAAGTGAGGGAGCTGTTCCCTCCCTAGACCGCCTCGACTCGCTTGACTTCCGGCACTTCTTCCTTTAAGGTCCTCTCAATTCCCACAGACAGAGTCATCGAAGCCATGGGACAGCCGGCGCAAGCGCCCACGAGTTTCACCTTCACCACGCCGTCGTCTGTGACATCAACCAGCTCCGCGTCACCGCCGTCGGCCTGGAGCGCTGGACGAATCTTTGCCAACGCCTTTTCGACTTTCTCCCGCATCCTGCGCACCGACCTAATTATGTACACACTGTTACAAAACTGTGACTCTTAACCGGGTCAGGCCCCAAACTTTTCAAGTTTTCCCATAAGGTTAGCCAGAACCGGCATCAGGTCCTTGCCCCGGATGTGGCCCAAACCGCCCTTCGCCGCCGACCGCTCGTCGTAGCTCTGGACGTCATCAGTTCGAACCCCGGGTCCCGAGATCACAATTGGAACTGGATCTCCAGCGTGTTCACGCGCGCTCACGGGGGTGGTATGGTCAATCACCAGCGCCACGAGATCTACGCGATTCTTCAGCTGCCCCACGGTCTTGGCC
>CAZKSL010000011.1:0-13920 GCA_964555495.1 Hadarchaeota archaeon (SeqCode) | reverse complement strand
GATATCTGGAGTCCCTTCAATATTGGGAGAGTGACAGCCAGGTAATCAAAAACGTGGCGTCAACAGTGGTGGCAGGCGAGACAAACGTGTACCTCGCGGCGGAAAAAATAGTGGACTTCGTGGACAACCATCTCGAACATCACAGCCAAACAACTCGCCATGGCGCTCTCCAGGCCTATCAAAACCCGACCGATGCCGATTGCAGTGAGTACACGGACCTATCCATCGCCCTAGCCCGCGCTGTTGGAATTCCGGCACGCGCCTCCTACGGTTGGGGGTACGGCGAGAACGAGTCGGCCGGCCACGCCTGGCTGGAGTTTTACTTCCCCGGCGTGGGCTGGCAGCCAGTTGACCCGACGTGGGCGGATGCCTCGGGAGATTACTTCGGCAGGCTAGATTCAATCCACATACAACGAAGCTTGCGAGGGCTAGAATCCACGGAGGGTTACGTAACCTATACCTATAGGGGAAACAGACCATCGATTTCCGAAAGTATCGAAAACATCTTAGTGTTAACCAAGGCTGAAGCAGCCGACAACTTCCTCTTGGCCGCTGAACTCGCAATCGACCTGGCATCAAATCTCTTGGAAGGTGGAGACGGCGGAGAAAATCTAAATCAAGAACTCGGCCTAGCTCAGTCTCTTTTAGAGCAGGCAAAAAATGCGGGTGATACCGATCAAAAGCTGGTGCTGAGCCAGCTGGCCATTCAACATGCAAACGTGGTGATTCAGGAGCTCGGAGAGCCCCCTGTAGGGGAGGGGCCCTTCATCAATTTGCAGGATCTGTTGGTGATAACCATCGTCATCGTT
The DNA here is from genome assembly GCA_964555495.1 of Hadarchaeota archaeon (SeqCode). GTDB lineage: Archaea > Hadarchaeota > Hadarchaeia > Hadarchaeales > JAGGTB01 > CAZKSL01. The sequence goes on along the minus strand of CAZKSL010000011.1, from coordinate 13,111 downwards.
GCCCTGATCGTCCTCTCTGGTGGGATATTGCACGCTATAAGAAAAAAGAGAAAGCGCTCCTCTACATCCTCCTAGAGCTAGAGCTTCACTGAAGGTTTTTTATAGTGGCCCCCTTCCACCTAACCATTGGGAGAGTTAGAATTGACTGATGCTTCTGAAGCCGAGAGCTCCGAAACATATGACGAGACGTACCTCGTCGATTATGTTAAGCGTCTGGAGCAGCGCATAAGGGGCCTCGAGCAAGAGCGTCGCGCCATGGAGGCTGAATATGTACGCATGGAGCGCGAGCTCCGAAGTCTCAAGTCAGAGTTCGAGCGACTCAGGGCCCCACCTCTCGTCGCCGGAACCTTGCTGGACCTACTCCCCGACGAGCGGGCGATAGTGCGGAGCACCGCTGGGCCGCAGTTTATAGTCAAGATCTCCCAGTTCCTCAACCGCGAGGACCTCAAGCCCGGTACGCGGGTGGCCCTCAACCAACGAACCCTCAACATCGTGGAGATTTTGCCCTCCAAGAAGGATCCGCTCGTATTGGGGATGGAGATTGAGACGGCCCCTAGCGTAACCTATGAAAATGTTGGGGGTCTAGGGGTACAAATCAAGGAAATTAAAGAAACTGTCGAACTCCCGCTATTGAAGCCGGAATCCTTCAAACGGGTCGGCGTAGAGCCGCCCCACGGCATTTTGCTCTATGGGCCACCTGGTACCGGCAAGACCCTTCTCGCGCGCGCAGTCGCCCACGAAACCAAGGCTACCTTCATCCGGCTGATAGGGTCCGAACTCGTGCAGAAGTTTATCGGGGAGGGCGCCAGGATGGTCAGGGAGATGTTCGAGTTCGCGCGCGAGCGAGCCCCGAGCATCGTGTTCATAGACGAGGTCGACGCGATAGCGGCCAGCCGCATGAGCACCTCAACGAGTGGCGACCGAGAGGTCCACCGGACTATGATGCAGCTGCTCGCTGAGCTAGATGGCTTCGACCCCCGAGGTGACGTCAAGATTCTCGCCGCGACGAACCGGCCAGACATCCTAGACCGGGCGCTCCTGCGCCCCGGGCGGTTTGACCGGCTGATAAGGTTCCCGATGCCAAAGGAGGAGGCGAGGGGCACAATATTCAGAATCCACACCAAGGGGATGAACCTCAGCGATGATGTGGACTTAGATCAGCTGGCGAGGATAACCAAAGAGGCGACTGGGGCCGACATCAAGTCCATCTGCACCGAGGCGGGCATGTGCGCGATTCGCGAGGACCGAGAGCATATTACCGCCACCGACTTCCAGAACGCCGCGGCGAAGGTGCTGGCACCTGTTAAGGAGCGGCCGAGAGCCGAAACAATGTTTGGGTAACTCTTTTACCAGCCCAAAACCAGTTTTAGTTGGCACGGATGATGTCACTAACATCGTCTGAGCTTTAGCGATGATCAAGATGATGGGCGGACTGACGTGCTACTTTTGATCGAATAGGTTAGAAGCTCAAAACCCGTAGGTTACAACTCGCGCGCCATAGCTGCAAAACTTTAACTGCTTGCAGTTCCTGCAGAGCTCGTAGAGATCGCTCATCAACCCTTTCTTGGCCAGAGCCAGAGCCTCCTCGCAGGCCTCCCCTCGGAGTTCCCGGCCCACCCCAAAGGCGAGCAGGGTCAGGGTGTCCTTGATCCCCTCTATCTGGTGAACCTTAGACGGGATTATTTCCCTCAGCTCATCGAACTTAGCTGCCTCGACCTTTGCCAAGAGGGCATAGGGGCCGGCGACGGAGTAGGCCTCGACGACTTCGTCTACCTCTAGTAGCTTATCCAGCACATCGTCAATCTTTCCGACCTCGGCATTTATCAGCACAAATGCCACTGGCATCTTATTCCCTCACTCGAATGCAAACAGGGTCGAGGTGCTCTTGATTCCCCCGATTTTGTGGAGTTTCTGGGTGACCTTCTCAGCTACCTGCTCGAATTTCTCCGCCTCAATTTTTACCACGATGTCGTGCTGGCCTGAGACCGAGTACGCCTCCGCGACGCCCTCTGCCTTTCGGAGTTCACCGAGAATGCCTCGAACCTTTCCGACTTCCGCGTCCACCAACACGTATGCTATTGCCAACTAACCACCTCCTCGTTTCACCTTTGGAACTTTCTCAAGTGCCTTTTTTGCCAGTTCGGCCGGGTACTCGTAATCCACCAGCTTGCCCTCGAAGTAAGCGTCGTAGGCTGCGAGGTCGAAGTGCCCGTGGCCGCTGTTCGCGAAGAAGATCGTCTTCTCCTCGCCCGTCTTCTTGCACCTCAGGGCCTCGTCAATTGCCGCCTTAACACAGTGCGCAGTTTCCGGGGCTATCACAAACCCCTCGGCTCGCGCAAACGTGACCGCTGCCTCGAAGACCTCAGTTTGATGGTACGCGGCCGCATCCATGACTCCCTCCTTCACCAGCTTGCACACGAGAGGGGCATCGCCGTGATAGCGGAGCCCGCCCGCGTGAATCGGCGGAGGAATAAACTCGTGGCCGAGCGTGTACATCATCAGGAGCGGCGTCATTCTGGCCGTGTCGCCGTGATCGTACATGTAAGGTCCCTTCGTCAGGGTTGGGCAAGCTGTCGGTTCGCAAGCGACGATTTTTAGATCGGGCTTCTCTCCTTTGATTTTGTCCGCGGCAAATGGAAAGACCGCTCCAGAGAAGTTGCTCCCGCCTCCAACACACCCGAACATCGCGTCTGGGTAGTCGCCCGCGAGTTCGAACTGCTTTTTACACTCCAGCCCTACGACGGTCTGATGTAAAAGCACGTGATTGAGCACGCTTCCGAGGGAGTACTTGGCGTCGTCGTGCGTTGCGGCATCCTCGATGGCCTCAGAGATCGCGATACCCAGACTCCCCGGGGTCTTCGGATCCTTTTCCAACATCGCCTTCCCGAACTTTGTGCGATCGCTTGGGCTGGGGATGCACTCCGCGCCCCAAGATTGCATCAGGATGCGCCGGTAGGGCTTCTGGTCGTAACTTATTCGGACCATGTATATTGTGCAGTCAAGATCGAAGAAGCAGGTGCTGAAAGCCAGAGCGCTCCCCCACTGCCCTGCCCCTGTCTCGGTGGTTATCCGCTTTGTGCCCTCCTTCATGTTATAGTAGGCCTGAGCCACTGCAGTATTCGGCTTGTGGCTCCCTGGCGGGCTCACTCCCTCCCACTTGTAGTAAATTTTAGCCGGGGTCTTCAGGGCCTTCTCCAATCTAGTCGCCCTGTAGAGCGGGGTGGGTCTCCAAAGCCGATAGACATCTCGAACCTCATCCGGAATGGGAATCCAGCGCTCCTGACTGACCTCCTGCTTGATTAACTCCATAGGGAAAATCGGGGCGAGATCCTCGGGCCCTACTGGCTCCCCGTTGGGCTTTATTGGCGGGTCCAGAGGCGACGGGAGGTCCGCCTGAATGTTGTACCACTTTTTCGGGATTTCGTCTTCATCAAGCAGAAATTTCACTCTCTCTACCAAACCATCAACCTCAACCGCAGACTTCTAGGCCAAATTATTACTTAAAGCTTTGCCGCACAAAATTGCACGATAGCAAGCTTCAACCTTACTCCAGCGATCTCAGAAAGTCGCGGCTTTTGGTGCCCAATCCTCGCGCCTCGAGTTTTACTAAGTCAGACACTTCATCGATATCCGTCGCGACCCTCTCCGAGCGATAAATCTGAGGCACGACACCTGCGCGGCGAGCTTCCTCAAGGTGAGCTGGAAAACTCTCTCCACCGAAGCACAGACCAATCACATCCGGTGGTCGTAGCAGGAGAGCGTTCGTTCCCTTCCGTTTCGATGAGGCAATCACGACGTCGCGTTCACCAGATACTAAACCGATAATCTCTTCGACATCGGTGGGTCTCAGGAGTGGCACATCCGCGGGCAAAATGAGGACATCTCTGGCCCCAGCTTTCTTCGCTCGAGCAATGGCAATCTTCAGGGCACTGTTCAACTCAACGTCCGCATCTGAAACTGCAACGGCGCCTTTGGAACTCGCAAAGCTCAATACCTCGTCATCTGGGGACACAACCAACACGTCGGCAACCGATCGAGCATGTTTGACTGCGCTCAAGACATCGTCGAGCATACAAAGCACGAACTCGCGACGCTGCTCGGGAGTCAGTGTCGACTTAAGACTGGACTTGGCCTCACTGAGCCGCTTGACGGGGATAATCGCCCAAGTCGCCATATCTGCACCCCACAATCTTACGCTATGGTCAACCTATGATACCTAATCTTCGCCTCGGTAATAGTCCTGGAACTCAACCATTTCAAGCTGAGAGCTGGCGTGTCCTGTCTGTAGCTAAGCTAGTTAACTGGCGAGGAAAGCAAATTTATGGGTGTGAATGTTCCTATGAGTGGTGCTAGCTTGAGCCTTAACGCTGAATTTGAACACCCAACTGGGGCGCCCAAAACTCACTTGCGGCGAGTGACCAGCTACTCCCGCAACGTCTTCTTGCCCATTACCAATCTCTGCCGCAATCAATGTTCCTACTGCGGCTTCAGGCGCGATCCGGATGATGGTGGCTGGTTTATGTCGCCCGATGAGGCTATTGAGCTTGCCGAGCGCGGGAAGACCGCTGGGTGCTCGGAGGCCCTGCTTACGCTAGGCGAGCGGCCTGAGGCCCACGCTGAAGCGAAAGAGAAACTCGAGGAGTTTGGATACAAAAGCACCGTCGGCTACCTCAAGGATCTGTGTGATCGCATCTTGGAGCTCGGTTTGTTGCCCCATACCAACGCTGGCTTGCTCAGCGCGCAAGAACTCCGCCGCTTGCGCCGCTACAACGCGAGCATGGGGCTCATGTTAGAGTGCGCAGCTGAACTCCCCGCTCACCAAGATAGCCCCGGCAAGAATCCGAAGTTGCGTCTTGAAATGATAGAGGCCGCGGGCAAACTCCGAATTCCTTTCACCACTGGCTTGCTCATAGGGATAGGCGAGGGGCTCGAGGATCGAGTTCGTTCGCTGCTTGCCCTCCGAGAGCTACACGAGCGCTATGGCCACATTCAGGAGATTATCATCCAGCCATTCGAACCTAAGCCCGACACCATCATGTGGGACCGCTCACGACCAAGCGAGCCAGAACTCCTCGCGACCGTCGCCCTTGCGCGCTCTATCATGCCTGACATGAATCTACAAGTGCCGCCGAACCTTGTGGCGAACGTTCGCTACCTCTTACTGGCTGGAGCGAACGATCTCGGTGGGATCTCCTCGGTGACGCTAGACTTTATCAACCCCGATCACCCTTGGCCAAGCGCCACAGATCTCCGGGCGGTGATCAAGCGGGCCGGGTTCGTGCCCCGTGAGCGTTTGCCGATTTACCCGCGCTATGCTAAGGATGCACGCTTCATGTCAAGGGAGGTGAGAAAACTTGTCCTCGAGCTTGTTGACGAGGATGGGTATCGCGCCAGCTGAGCTAGAATCCGGGTTCGGGGAGATTCTGGACCGCGCGCTAGCTGGGGAAGAGCTGAGTGTGGCCGATTGTGAGCGATTGTTCCAGGCCAAAGATGAGGAACTCCGCGCGCTAGTTCAGGCGTCGAATGAGATGAGGCGGCGTAGGGTGGGTAACGTCGTGACTTACGTCGTTAATAGAAATTTGAATTTTACCAACGTCTGCATAGGGAGTTGCAGGTTCTGCGCCTTCCGACGCTCGCCTGATGACACTGATGCATACATGCTTACGCCCGAACAAATAACTGCCAAAGTTCGAGAAGCGCTCGCGTTCGGGGCAACCGAGGTCTGCGTGCAAGGAGGTCTGCACCCCGAGCTTGGCTTGGAAAATTACCTTAGGATACTTCGAACCATCAGAGAGACCTCATCTGACATCCACATCCACGCCTTCTCCCCGGCCGAAATCGACCACATCTCCAAGCAAGGGGGGTTATCAATCGAGAAGGTGATCGAAACGCTTCGCGAAGCTGGGTTGAATTCGGTCCCGGGGACGGCGGCCGAAATCCTCGTCGACCGCGTCCGAAGCCTTATCTGTCCGAAGAAAATCGATGCCCAACGATGGGTTGAGATCATCAAAGCGTGTCACCGTCTGGGCCTTCCCACGACCGCGACGATGCTCTACGGGCACGTCGAGACCGCGAGAGAGCGGGCGCAACATCTGGCCACCGTGCGCGAGATTCAGCGCGAAACTGGGGGCTTCACAGAGTTCGTGCCATTAAGATTCATGAGTCGCAACACCAAGCTCCAGCGTATGGGGGTCCTGCCTGACAGAAGCGGAGCTGACGACCTACGAGTGCACGCGGCCGCCCGCCTGATGCTGGCCAAACACATCGACAACATCCAAGCGTCTTGGGTGAAGCTCGGGCCGGGACTCGCCCAAGCGATGCTCCACGCAGGGGCGAACGACCTGTCGGGGACCCTAATGGAGGAGAATATTTCTCGTGCGGCGGGGGGGCAAAGACATCGGATGCTGCCAAGGGAACTCGAACGCCTTATCTTGGGTGCTGGGCGCGTTCCAAGGCAGCGCACGACCACCTACGAACTACTCTAACGGCCTTTTCAGCTAGCGACGATAAAAGATAAAAACAGATGAAGCATCAGCATAAATGGTGATTGAATGGTTAAGGTGAAAATAGACAAGGAGACCTGCACTGGTTGCGGAACCTGCGCTGCAATCTGCGACGAAGTTTTTGAACTCGGGGATGACAGCAAAGCCAAGTTGACGGAGAAGTACCAGTCGGGAGACGTTCCGGAGGATGTCGAATGCGTGGACCCAGCGATTGAAAGTTGCGCCGTGAGTGCCATTTCAAAGGAGTAGGGTTTCGCCCATCTTCTTATTTAGGTCCCTTGAGTATCTGGAGAACCTCGCGCGCCAACATCACCCTAGAGGTGTGGTTAGGCATTAGCAGGTCGGTGAAAAAGACCTGCATATCAAACTCCTCAATCTTGGGGGCCAGATGACCATCCTCTTGATGCAACAGGAATTTGCTCGCAACATCGCGATACATTTGTGCAACGCCCACCGGACTAACCTCGCAGCCCAGTCCCTCCATCAAGACTCCAGTGGGGCCGCTCACGGGCCTGTCACCCACGACCGGGCTCACCGCAAGGACTTTCTCCCGGTTCCGAGCCAAGACCTCACGAATCTTTTTGATAGCGAGAATCGGTCCGATGCTCGTCACAGGGTTGCTGGGCCCCACTACTATCGCGCTAGCCGACTCAATTGCTTTGATGACGCCGGGGGCGGGGCTCGCCTCCTCCGCTCCTTCAAAGCTTACCCCGGTGACCTTGTCTGCCGCGCGCCGAGCCACCCAGAACTCGTGGAAACTCATCGCGCCAGCCTCGGTGTCCACCCTAGTCCTCACTCGATCATCGGTCATGGGGAATACCCTCGAACGTGCCCCAAGCCGCTGTCGGAGTTCGTCGGTGGCCTCAGCCAGTGCCTTTCCTTCCCGCAACATTAACGTGCGGTATGATTTTATCGCTCGATCCCTATCCCCAAGTCGCAGAAGTTCCTTGTGACCCAGCTGATCCAACATCTCATGACAGAAGAAGGTGTCCCCGCGGATGCCGTACCATTTCTCATCATCAACGAGCCCGGCGAGCGTGTAAAGTACCGTGTCCAAGTCAGGGGATACATGTAGCCCTGAGATATCGACATCCTCGCCGGTATTGACCAGAACGGAAAATTCCTCGGGGGGGAGGAGGCTGACGAAACCCTGCAGTAGCTTAGGAGTCCCGGTGCCACCGGAGAGCACAAGAAGCATGCAACTACCTGAACAAATCGCGCTCGGGGGGCCTAATAAGCTTACGAATGCCACCGTCATTGCTGCGATCATAAGTGGCGCCCCTTACCACTACCACGGGAGTTCCCTCGTTAGTTTCACCCATTGCCATTGCTGCAGCTGCCGCGAGCGAATCGGCAGCGGCCACGATGGTGCTGGTAAGCTTCTTACCGTAAAGATCATATCGGCTGCGCAGATCGAGTAGAGGATCCATGCCCGCCGCACCAATCGCGACACCCGCTGCGCCCCGCCTCCAAGGGCGACCGTGAGTGTCCGATATTATGACCGCAACATCGGCTCCCGTAGCCTCCATAATCTTCTCCCTGATTCGGCGGGCGCTCGCGTCGGGATCATCGGGCAGAGTAGTAGCATGATCGTGATCTATATTCGAACCATCTACCCCAGCATTCGCACATACAAAACCGTGTTTCGTTCGCGTAATCAAAACGTGCTTTTGCCTAACTATCTCTTGAGATTGCTGTAAGATGACCTCGAGCTTGCGCGGGTCCCTGTTCATCCTCTTTCCTATCTCTAACGCAAGGGGACTCGGCTTCACCTTGCGCAGGTCCACGACATTTCCCTCTGCCTTGGATATTATGCTCTGCGCCACAACAATGACATCGCCGTCCTCAAACCGCGCTTGGCCGTCCGCGACATCCACTATCAGTTGCCCGACGTCATCGTTGCGCTTCACTATAGGGAGCCCTCTAAGTGCGATAAGGTTCATTCCAACCTCCAAGCCCTCTCCCACCATCGGATATTTTAATGTGACGGTTGTAAGTGCCACGGGATGCAGGTGAAGCTTGGCGTGGAGTTTGTGCCTTACTCACAGATTCAGAAACTAGGCGAGCTGGCCAAACAGGTCGAGGCCGCCGGATTTGACCATATCTGGGTGAGTGACCACTATCACAACAGATATGTTCATTCAGTGCTCGCTCATCTGGCGGATGTCACTGAGAGGATAAAGCTCGGGCCGGGAGTCACCAATCCGTACTTGTCCCACCCCTCAGTGATTGCCGCCGCAGTGGCCACCCTCGATGAGATATCCGGCGGCCGCGCGGCGCTTGGGATTTCCGCCGGCGACCCATACTTCCTAGCGACCGTGGGGATACGGCAACGGCGCCCGATTGACACCGTTCGTGAAGCCATTCAAGTCATTCGAAAGTTACTCTCCGACGATCGGGTAGACTACTCTGGGAAAGTATTCAGCTGCCGCGGCGCTGGCCTTCGCTTCAAACCAACCAGCAAAATCCCGGTGTACATCGGAGGGCGGAAGCAGCGCATGCTCGAACTCGCTGGATCCCTGGCAGACGGCGCACTCATAAACGCGTCGCATCCCGAAGACCTGAAGGAGTGCATTGAGTACCTTCGCGCTGGGGCCAAGAAATCCAAACGGAAGCTCGAGGATCTAGACGTTGTTGCATACATGGCTACCTCGATAGATGACGACGAGAATAAAGCGCGGGAGAGAGTCAAAGCGATTGTTGCTTTTGTTGCCTCGTCCGCGCCCGACCAATCGCTTGAGCGGCACGGGATTCCGATAGAAGATGTCGAGAGAGTCAGAGAATACCTAAAAGCCGCTGACACCAAGGGGGCAAGAGCGGCTGTGACCGAACCGATGATCGATGCTTTTTCTGTGAGTGGATCTCCAGACAAGCTCTCCTCCCGCGTAGAGGGCCTTCAAAAACTCGGCGTGACTCAAATTGTGATAGGGTCCCCAATAGGTCCAGATGCATCGCAGGCAATTGAATTCATTAGTAAAGCACTAACCTGATTCCTCTCGGAGCCACGGCGGTAACGGTTCTCCTCTTTTCTTCCTGCGCCCTATCTCTCCTTTACTGGCCCGCTTCTTCTTCGCTGATACTTTCTCCACTGCTTTTATGCCGGGTTTGACCTCCTCGAGAGGGGTGACCTCCAGCTTGTGTCCCTTCCTGGCCTGAACGAATGCCTCTTTTCCGACTTGAGTGCGGATAAGAACAGTGGAACGGCCAGCGGGTGAGCCCACGCCCCCCACCGAGATATCGGCTAGCTCAGCTGCAAAGTCCAGACACACCTTACAAGGAAGATATGCAAACTGACCCAGCGAGTCGACCGCCAGCTCTCGCTTGGGCTTTCCCTTCCGGTAGATAATGAAATTTCCCTTGTCAATATCAAACTTTGCCACCTCGGCCAGATCGATGTCGAGCTGATCCTCAATCACCTTCTTGAAGAACCTCTCGTACGGAAATGCCTTCGAGCAGAACAGGCCGATAGACAGCTTGATGGGATCCGTGATACGGCGGGGCATCAGGGAAGATGTTTGCATTCGGCGGATGGCCTTTATCTGACATGGAGAACCGACTACCGCTATTCGTTCACACGAGTGAAGGTCGATTGCGTCGCGCATGCCGAGAAGAATAGAGCCCGGAGCATATTTTGACCCTGCACATTCCAGCAGTTCTTGACGCGTCCTCGCCACCCTCGGCTGCGGAAGCCACGGGGCCTCCCCGATTCCCATGACGACCGCCCCGTCTATGAATCCTGCATCAAGCAGGGACGCCAGCATTTCCGTCACTGCTCCACCATCTTGACCCACGGGGCTTATGTCGGGTGATGTGGTATGGACCGAGTAGGCCTCATCGTAAAAACCTATGCCATCAGGGTCCGGCTCGCGTCCAAAAACTTTTTTTGCCAACTCTGCATCGCTGACGAGCTGCGGGCATTGTTCATAGCAGATACCACATGCTATACAGCGGCCCTTTAAGCTCACTCTCCCATCGATTAGTTCTAGAGCGTTAGTGGGACACGAGGCCACACAAGCTCCACAGTTGAGACAGAGATCAAGGCTGACATCTCTGGTCAAGTGCGCGAACAGTTTGCGTTGCTTTTTCTCCTCCGGGGGCATGACTACTCCTCCTTGTGAAAGGGCCAACCCGCTATCTCGGCTGGTCTGGGGCGCCCGTGAATCTCCACCGCTACCTCCTCACCGAGATCGATGCCTGGGGGAGCATAACCCATCCCGATCCCAGCCTTGAGAACCGGTGACAGCGCTCCCGAAGTAACACGTCCTATTTCCTCCCCATCCTTAAGCATGCGATATCCCTGCCTAGGTATTCCACGACCCTTCATCTTCAGTCCTATCCTCTTGCGCTTTATTCCTTGTTCCCGCTGCTCAACCAGCGCCTCACGCCCGATGAACTCGCCCTTGTCTAACTTGACCGCGAAGTCTATGAGGGCCTCTAGGGGCGTGGTCTCCTCATCAAGCTCGTGGCCGTACAGCACGAATCCGGCCTCCAAACGCAGGGAGTCCCTAGCCCCCAGGCCACACGGTTTGATTCCCGCACCTTCCCCTATGCGCAGCAACTCATTCCAGACCTTTTCTGCTTGCTTCGCCTTGGACGCTGATTGTTCCAATATATAAAGCTCAAAGCCATCCTCTCCCGTGTAGCCGCTTCTGCTCACTAGCGTTTCGGTGCCAGCGACCTTCGCGTGCGCGACCCTGAAGCGCTTTAGCTCACTCAGCTCGAAATCCGTGAGCTGCTGGAGCACTTCCTGCGCCCGGGGGCCCTGAAGCGCGAGCATAACAGTCGTGTCCGTGATATCATTGATTTTAACTTCGCCGCCCGCTTTCTGTCTGAACCACTCATAAATCTTGTCAACATTCACGGCGTTGACCACCACCATGTAGTCTCGCTCACCGATCCGATAGACAAACACATCATCCTTCACTCCACCGCGCTCGTTTAGAACCATAGCGTATTGGGCAGCGCCGACCTCTAGTTTCAAGACGTTGTTGCTGGTCATCTGCTGGAGAAAATCGAGCGCGTCTGCTCCGCCTATGGAAATCTCACCCATGTGGCTGACATCGAATAAACCGACTGCCCTCCGCACGGCTAGGTGTTCCTCGATTATCCGGCTGTATTTTAACGGCATCTCCCAACCCGCGAACTGCACTAACTCCGCGCCGAGGGCTTGATGGACCTGAGAGAGCTGGAGCTGTTTCATTTTAACCCAAAGAGGAGTAATGGGGCTTGGACTTAAGTTTATAGGAAAAGTTCCACAAAAACTGTTAGCTGATGAATGGTGGTAGATAAATGACACAAAAAATTGGAGAGGCCTCTAAAGACCGCCTGCATAGGAGCATCAACGATCTCTGCGAGTTCGGTGTGAAGTACGCTGGGACTCCGGGTGAAACTAAGGCGAGAGACTACCTCCTAAAAGAGCTGAACGAACTCGGTCTTGAGAATGTGCGGCTGGAGAAGTTCGAATATTTGAACTACATGCCTAAAGGAGGGGAACTTGAGATAACCTCTTCAGATGGATCAAAGATAAAATGTGAGCCGCTGCAACATTCCGCCAACGACGAAGTGGAAGGAGAGCTGGTGCATGCAGGTAACTCCGAGGAGGAGTTCCGAGATTTGCTGAGCCAAGGGTTGAGCCTCGACGGAAAAATCGCGCTGACCAAGACCCCATTCCCGTTCTTTTTGTATCCACTAGTCGAGAAGCATGGGGGCGCGGGCATCGTGGTGGTGACGGATCCGCCCGACAACCTGATTAGAGCAGCTACTGGAGTGAACGATAGACGAGAAGGCAACATCCCGGGAGTCACCATCTCGGCGAAGGATGGACAACTTCTGGAGAAGGAGATGAAATCCGGGAAGGTAAAGCTAAGGATGAAATCGCAGGGGACATATTCCCAAAAAGAATCGTGGAATGTAATCGGTGAAATTACTGGGACCGAGTCGCCTAGCGACAAAATTACGATATGCTCCCACTACGACAGCCAAATCAAGGGACAACATGCCTGGGACAATGTATCCGGAGACGCCGGTTTGCTAGAGATAACCCGGCTCACGAGTGATCCCCGCCCGAGACGAACCATAGAGGTAATTTTCTTCGGCGTCGAGGAGCAGGGACCGTTCTGGGGGTCCACCTCGTATCTGAACAAACACGAGAAAGAAATCAAAAACAGTTGCCACGCACTAATCAACTTAGATGGTTTTAGCTCGCGCTTGTGCCCGAAAAATTTTCTTGAAACGACGCCCCAAGCGAGAGACTACGCGCTAGAAACTGCGAAAAAGTCAGGGTGGCCTGTGCATCACGTGGGGGATCCGATGCCACTCAGCGATCACGTGCTTTTCATCCAAGCGGGCGTCCCGGTGATATGGATTCACGAGGGGCTGATTGACCCTTATTATCACACCGAGGGTGACACTCAGGACCACATCGATTTCAAGAAGTTGGCCAAGATAACCGAAGTAGCGGGACTATGTGTATCCCAGCTAGCTAATGCTGAAAGACTACCGTTTTGAACCAAGGCGACGACTATGGGCCGCGCAGAACTCGCCGGCGTTCCCGTGGGTGACGGTTCCCCCGTCGTCATTATGGGGGCGATCAACGTGGCTCCCGAAAC
>CAZKSL010000010.1:0-14218 GCA_964555495.1 Hadarchaeota archaeon (SeqCode) | reverse complement strand
CCTCACACGTCCCCTACACCTCGGCCGGGAAGCAGTCGGTCGCGGAGGAGCCGGAGGTGTATGAGGAGGTGCGCAATGTCATCATGGATGTCGCCCGGGAACTCCGACGCTTCCTGAATCGGAAAATCAAGAGGAGAGAACGGCTGGAAAGGGCGAATATATTTGAGCGTTATCTGCCCATAATTGCGAGAAGGGCGGCAAGCTTGGCTGGCAAAAAGGAGCCCGACATCAAACCGTTGCTGAAGAAGGTGGCAGGTGTAGACCTTGACAAGAAAGAAGGGTAAAGGCAGACACACGGAGGAGGCCGAACAGAAGCTCACCGGGTTCGGCGTAAGTGTCCTGGAGGACATCTCGCGCGTTGAGTCCCCCAAGCTAAGGGTACCCTCACGAAGCACCTCGAACATCATCTACGACGAGAAAAACAGATACTACACGCTCGGCGATAAGTTCGGCGTAAGGACAGCCGCCAACGTGAGACAGGTCAAGAAATTTGCGCAGATGCTGTGTGCGGCAGATTTTTGTAATGGTCTAATCGCGTCTGGAAAGTTTGCGACGCTCAGGGAAATGTATTACACTGCGGAGGGCTGGGAAACAGGCGCGTTCGGCGAGCAGAGCGAGTCCGATACAATAGTCGAGGACCTAGAGGCTGCGTTCGGCCTGAAGCGCGAGGACCTAGGCCTGACTCCGGAGGAAGATGGAGCGTCGGTCTACGGGAAATTGGTGGTCGATGAAGATGGAGTCCAAGTCGATGCCCGCAAGGCCGGTCGCGCGGGGTACACCATTCCGCCGACTATTGATGACGTAAAATTCCTGAAGTGCGGGGCAAAGCGCGTGCTTGCGGTCGAGACCATGGGTATGTATCATCGGCTCGTCCAAGAGGAAGCGTGGAATAAGTTCGATGCGCTCGTGGTGGGTCTGAAGGGCCAGGCGGCGCGCGCGACGAGGCGGTTCCTGAAGCGCGCCAACGAGGAGCTAGATCTCCCGGTTTATCTCTTCACGGACGGCGACCCATTCGGCTTTCACATTGCGATGGTGATCATCTCGGGCAGCGCGAAGCTGGCGTACATCAACCACGATTTGGCGGTTCCGGACGCGCAGTTCATTGGGGTCACTGCGAGCGATATCTCGGAGTACAACCTGCCGACGGACAATCTCCGGGAGTTCGACATCACGCGCCTCAAGCAGATCCAGAAGGATCCGAGGTACCACGCCGAGTTCTGGCAGTCTGAGATCAAGCGCATGCTGGAGTTAGGGAAGAAGGCCGAGCAGCAGGCGTTCTCGAAGTACGGTCTGGAGTACGTGGTCAACGAGTACCTGCCATCGAAGTTGGCGGCCTAGTGAGCGGTTTTCTTTCGTCTATCAACTAAAAGCTTATGAGTTCTCAAAGGGGATTGTATGATGCCGGGGGAAGCCGGGGTGCCGCGTTAAGCGGTCCGACAGCTCAGTAGGTAGAGTGCCCGGCTGTTAAACGCGGACATGGATGAAGAACGAACCTCCATAGTTCATTAACGATGTGTCCGCGCACAGCAACCGGGCGGTCGGAGGTTCGAGTCCTCCCCCCGGCGCCATCTCATTTTTCACATAGACAAGAGTTAAGGTACGGACCGATAAGGGAAAATTGAAGTGGTGGCTTGAAGATTCGGCTAATCCCAAGGTCAGAGGTTGAGGGCCTGCTCAACATCTCCGATGCCATAGATGCAGTCGAGGAGGCTTTCAGGGTGAAGGGGCAGGGTAAAGCACAGATGCCACCCAAATCATACATCTTCTTTAGAAAATTCGGTGGAGATTTCAGGGTAATGCCCGCTTACTTGGAGGAACTCGGGGCGGCGGGGGTAAAAGTGGTAAACGCTCACCCGGAAAACCCCGAGAAGCACGACCTCCCAAGCGTGATGGCGACAATCTTGCTGCTGAGCCCGGAGACTGGTGCCCCCCTGGCGGTCATGGATGGCACCCTAATTACCAACATGCGAACTGGTGCAGCCGCCGCAGTTGCCGCGAAGTACTTGGCGCGAAAAGATTCAAAAATCGTTGCGATGGTCGGGGCGGGGGCCCAGGCGAGAACTCAGCTAGTGGCCCTGAACGAGGTCATCGATATCGCCGGCGTCCGAGTTGAGGACATGATCTCTGAAAAGGCGAAGCAGTACGCGGAAGAGCTGGGCGAACGGCTGGGGTTGGACATTCGGGCCGTGGATACCACAGAGGAGGCAGTCAGAGGAGCTGATGTAGTGATAACGGTCACTCCGCGCAGAAGTCCTCTCGTCATGGATGACTGGATCTCAGGCGGAGCACACATCAACGCAATCGGTGCCGATGCCCCGGGCAAGCAGGAGTTGGACCCTCAAATCCTGAAGAGAGCGAAGATAGTTGTCGACGACTGGGAACAAGCATCACATAGCGGAGAGGTGAACGTTCCACTTTCCGATGACATCCTCACGAGAGATGACATATACGCTGACATAGGTGATGTGGTGGCGGGGAAGAAACCAGGCAGGTTTTCTGATAACGAGGTAACGGTTTTTGACTCAACAGGACTGGCAGTTCAAGACATCGCGGTTGCTTGGCGCGTTTACCAAAAGGCGATGAAAGAAGGAGTCGGCTCTGAGATAGACTTACTCTAGTTTCCCCGTTATTCGTGGACCCCTGCATTCCTACTTATTATCGGGGAAACCTCTTTCTTGAAGCTCTCCAAGAAATCGTCGAAGAGGTCAATCGGAACCGAAGCTCCAGCCGCACCCTCGTGGCCTCCACCCGACCCCCCTATACGAGAGGTGATGCGCCTCAGTATTTCATTTAGATCTACCTTCACACCCTCGCGCCGCCTGACGCTGATGTCGACCTCGTCTTCGTTTTTTCTGGTAGACATCCCCACATCTGTGCCAGCGCTACCGATAGCGTAAAGTGCAGCTTTGCCGAGGCTGCCCGAGGGAAGGTCGTAGATAATCGCGAGGTTCCCCTCCTGAATCACATGCTCTCGTACGTACTGCCAGACTTCCCATTCTCTCTTCGTGGCCTTGAGCGCCCGTTCGACTATTTCTGATATTTCTGAGGGCGGTTCGCCTTGCGCTAGTTTTATCACAACATCGCGCTTGTAATGGTAGTTCCCCCCTGCCTCCCCGAGTGCCTGGCTCAGGAGACCTGCTTCCATGTAAATCGTCCGGCGATCGTACCTGTTCAGCTCCTCACTCACGAAGTCGGTTTGCCATGCGTAGTCGGCGATGGCGCCCCAGAGAGCGACTCGATCTAGCTCGGGGAGTAAATTAGCCCTGAACAGTTTGAAGGTTATCTCAGAGGTACTCTCCCCGATCGTGTGAGCAAATTGAGTCGCCGGCACGTCTTCCCGCAGGGTGCTCGGTGGTAGAGGGTGATGATCTATGTATAGGACCTCATCACGGTGGGCGAGTTCTCGCATCTGTCGGAAGATTTCGGTCTTTTGAGTCTCGCTTATTGCGATGTCTAAAATTACGGTGGTGGTCCCGGGCTCGATTTCCTTGAGATCCTTCAGTAGGGTTACGGGCCGCGTGAACCATATCTCGGCCCTAGGAAAACGCGCCTTCGCTAAGGCCGCGGAACATACGCCGTCAGAGTCACCGTGGGCCAGAATCTTAACGGTCAAACTCGTCCCCTGCTAACTTATGCAGATGGCTTTTTAATCATGAAGCTTTGGACTTTTTCATTCAACTCACAAAAGGGAAAGGCTCAACATCATTATTACCATGCCGAAGAATAGGCCCAAAGTAGACAAGTGTTCGTTCCCGTATTCTCTGGAAATTGGCAAGAGTTCGTCGAAACATATGAAGACCATAATCCCCGCTACAACAGCTAAGGTAGCATATAAAATCGTCGTGGTGAGGAAGGGGAGCAGCAATAAATAACCGATAGCTGCCCCCAGTGGCTCGGTGACTCCAGAAAGGAATGAATAAAGGAAGGCCTTCTTTCGATTTCCCGTTGCGTAATAGATTGGAACCGAAACCGCTATGCCTTCGGGGATGTTGTGAATTGCTATTGCAACGGCGATGGGTAATCCCAGGGAGAGGGAGTCCAGGGAAACGGCGAAGACGGCCATCCCCTCCGGAAAATTGTGGATAGCGATCCCTATGGCCGTAAGCATGCCTGCGGCCATGAGCTTCTTGCCGTGCTTGATCTTATGGTGTGGATCAGGCTTTGTGTCCAAGTGAATGTGGGGAATAAACTTGTCCACAAAGTAAATGCCCAAAATGCCCGCGAAAAAACATATGTTGGCCAAGAGAAATCCGATCTCATCTATGGACTTGCCTAACAGTTCGACAAATGAAACGTAAATCATCACCCCAGCGGAGAACCCCAGAAGAAACGAAAGGTAGGAGAACTTCGGCTTTCTTATGAAGTAAGCTATCAGGCTCCCGATACCCGTGGAAAGTCCCGCCAAGACTGTAAACAAAAAGGCGATGGAAGCTTCCCCGGCCATGTTCGTCATCTTTAGCATCAACATTAAATATTAAAAAATGATGCTGGGATACCAATTCGACCAGTAGCCAAGCTGCCCCAACGCCTAGGTTTGCTGAAGCAGTTTCCCCCGATTGTTCCTGCGCTACCTCAGGAACTTGGACACGAATGGAGAAGTCTCGCCTCTGCGCATGAAGTGTCCAGATGGGCCCTCTCCCAGGAACTCAGAGAACCAGGACTCGTGCTCCACTTCTTCGTTTAGAATCGCCTGCGCCAGGTCGTAGGTGCGATGATCTTTCCCCGCCGTAAGATTGCAGATGTTTGTATAGCCCCTGACCGCACACCGCTCAGCCTCCACCAGCACCGTTAGCATCGCCCTAATATCAGTTGGGTCTTCTGGCAGAGATGCTGGCGGACAAGCAGACTTGTCGTGAAACGTCTTCATGTCATCTGGTAGTTTGCCCCCGAGTTCGTAGATCCTAGGAACAAGCGCCTCGAAGTGATTACGATCCTCGACGCGAGCGACCTCTGCAATTTCCTTGATTCCTTCCCCTTCCAGTCCGATTAGGTTGCACCTTAGGATTGTGTAGTAGTAGTAAGTAGTTAGTTCCGCAGCTGCATTAGTGACCAGCAGTTCTAGCAATTGGTCAACATCGATGCCCGACTTCTCAACCATTTCCCGCGCTACTTTAGCCATTTCTTATCGCCTCCCCCCTCTTTTATTATTGTACACGCTTGTAATTATTTTTATCGGATTCAGGATACTCAGGGCTCTGAGTTAGAATTTTGATAGGATGGGTTAGGATTATACGCTATGCGATGAAAAAACCGTGGGGTTGGAGGTCAAAATGTCGAAGGACGTCTCACTAGTTATAGGGGGACAGGCCGGCGACGGCGTGCGCAGGGCAGGAAATCTTATTGGCAGAGTGCTGAACCGTCACGGTTTGAATGTCTTCGTCCTCGATGATTATCAGTCCTTGATTCGTGGCGGACACAACTTTTCTAAGATAAGGGCGGCTCCCGGAGAAGTCTGGAGCCACTACGACCAGGTCGATCTGATAGTGGCGTTGAATCAGGAGACGATAGATTTGCACGAGAAGGCCTTAGCCAAAGACGGCTACGTGCTCCATGACGGCGGCGAGATAAAATACAGCGGCTCGGGGAAGCCCCTCTCTATCCCTCTCTCGAAGATGGTGGAGGAAATCGGGGGTTTAAAGATAATGAGGAACTCCGCAGCGATAGGTGCCGTTGCGTACCTATACGGGCTGGATCTCTCCGTGGTGAACGATGTTATGACCCAAGCATACGGGAAGAAGGCTGAGAAGAACTTGGTGCTAGCTAAGAACGGCTACGAATATGCAGAAAAGAGCTTTGACAAGATATCTGAAGTGAAAAAAGCGGAACGCCCACCAAGACCCCTCCTTACAGGGAATGAGGCCATTGCACTCGGGGCGGTCAAGGCGGGACTCAAAGTTTACATTGCATATCCGATGACCCCATCAACTTCCATCCTACACTACTTGGCAGCGCACCAAGATGAGTTGGGCCTCGCAGTAGCACAACCGGAGAACGAAATCGCTGTGATAAACATGGCGCTGGGCGCTGCCTACGCTGGTGCCCGGAGTATGGTCGCCACCTCGGGCGGCGGATTCGCTCTCATGCAGGAGGCCGTGAGTCTGGCTGGCATGAGTGAAACTCCAGTAGTCATCGTCGAATGCCAGAGACCCGGTCCAAGCACAGGAGTCCCCACTTACACTGGCCAAGCCGATATGCTGTTCGTGATCAACGCTGGCCACGGCGATTTCCCCAAGATCGTTGTCGCTCCCGGCAGCACCGAAGAGGCGTTCTACAAAACGGCCGAGGTCCTCAATCTAGCTTGGAAGTACCAAGTCCCGGCGATAGTTTTATCCGACAAGCATCTATCCGAGAGTTTCAAAACTACCGAAATTGACGAGAGTCAGGTAAAGCAGGAAGATGTGAAGCTCGCCGGAAGCGCGGGCGAGGATTACAAGAGATACGATTTTACTGAAGACGGAGTGTCACCCCTGGCTTTCCCGGGAGCCCCTGGGAAGGTGGTAAAGGTCTCCAGCTACGAGCACGATGAATTGGGGTACACCACGGAGGAACCGGATGAGATAGTCAGGATGCACGACAAGAGGGACAAAAAACTCGATGCCATAATCAAGGACCTCCAAGGTAGGGAGACAGTCAAGGTGTACGGCGATGTGGATGCAGATGACTTAGTGATATCATGGGGTTCGACGAAGGGTGCAGTACTCGAGGCGATGGATATCATCAATCGCCCATTGAAGTTCCTTCAGATAATCTACCTGAGACCCTTCCCGGTTTGGGAGGTCGAGAAGCATTTGGAAGGCGCAAAGAATACCGTGTGCGTCGAGGGCAATACTAGTGGCCAGCTCGCCTCGCTGATCCGTCAAGAGACCGGACATCGGGTCGGGAAGAAGATACTGAAGTACGACTCGCGCGCCTTCGATCCGCTCAAGCTCGCAGACCAATTGAAGGAGGTGCTAAAGTGAAGCTGGAACTCGGCACCCCCGCCAAGAATACCTGGTGCCCGGGATGCGGTGACTTTGGTATCCTGCAAGCGGTGAAATCCGCTTTCCAGAGCTTAACTGACTCTGGGGATGTCAAGCCCGAGGAGATTGTTATATCCTCTGGCATCGGCTGCCACGCTAAGATGGTTGATTACGTCAAGGTTAACAGCTTCTACTCGATCCACGGCCGGGTCCCCGCGACCATTTCTGGAGCTAAAATCGCGAACCCCCGGTTGAAGGTGATCGGATTCGCGGGGGATGGTGATGCGTACGATGAAGGAATCAGCCACATGGTCCACTCCGCGAGAAGGAACATCGACATTACCATGATCGTTCACGACAACCAAGTCTTTGCTCTCACCACGGGGCAAGTTACGCCGACGAGCCCGCTAGGATTTAAGGGCAAGTCCACGCCGAAGGGCTGCATCGAACCGCCCATAAACCCCCTCCACCTCATGCTTGCGAGCGGTGCAACTTTTGTGGCCAGGGGATTCTCCGGAGACATCAAGCACCTCGCGGGGCTTATCGAGGAGGCTGTGAGGCACCCTGGATTTTCAATAGTAGATGTGCTGCAGCCGTGCGTGTCATTTAACGACACGACGCAGTTCTTCAAGGAACGGGTTTACAACCTCAACGAGGAAGGCCACGACGTCGAGAATTTCAAGGCGGCCTGGGAGAAAGCACAGGAGAAGGACGACCGCATCCCTATTGGCATCTTCTACAGGGTGAAGCGAGACACATTTGAAAGTCAGCTCTTGGGAGAGAGGACCCCTGCCAAGGAGAAGGGGGCCCCATCTGTAGCCCCCGTGATCGAAGAGCATTTGTAAAAACTCAATCAACCGCTGAAAGCCTCTCAGAAATATTAATTATGGGCCTTAGGAGGTAAGAATGGGGCCCGTAGCTCAGTGGTTAGAGCGCTCGGCTCATAACCGAGTGGTCGAGGGTTCGAATCCCTCCGGGCCCACTAACCGAACTCACCCGCTAACTCGAAGAGATACCCGCTGAAATCTTCGTCCGGCGTTTTCGTCTCCAAAATCTTGCCGAACCCCTCTTCGATCGCCTTTGATAGCTGTAAGCTCCTGAAGAGCCGCTCGACCTTTTTGGGATCCGCCTTGACAACCGGCCCCTTCGGCGTTGCGTAGCAGCAGCCGGCATGCTGTGGGTGCCATATCCCCAGTTCTTTGGATATTTTTTCAGTGTCCGTCTTGTCCAAGCTGAGCAGGGGCCTGACGATCGGGACCTTCACGCCGCCCGATGTCACGATGAGGTTCTGCAGGGTCTGGGTCGCTTTCTGACCCAGCGACTCCCCGGTGACTATGGCGTGGGCACCCTCGGTTTCGCAGATTCGCTCGGCGGCCCTGAACATCCCGTATCGACAGAGCACGCACATGTAACTGGGCCTCCTACAGTTCTCGAGGATGTTCCTGAGCACTCCGCCCCACGGGAAAATGACGAGCTTCTCGAAATCTGTGACCTTGTGAAGGTCTTTGATAGCGTCCATGGCTCGGAAGAATGACTCCTCGGAGGTGAACGGAAAGAGACAGTAGTGAACTGGCACTACCTTGTACTTCTCTGCGGCTAGCGCGCAGGCCACTGGCGAGTCTATACCGCCCGAAACCAGACATATGACTTTCCCCGTCATGCTGACGCCTCAGAATTTTGAGCTAACCTTCGTGCATCTCCGCGCAGTGCTCGCAGCAGAATATTTTTTCTTCCCCATCCACCTTTTTTCTGACGGGCCTCTCGCCAATCGTCCTGCCGCAGGTCGCGCATTTCACGGCCGCTCTTCCAAGTTTCATCCATACCCTTCTCGCTAGAACGTATGCCACTAGGCCGAGGAGTACTATGGCGCAGATGGTCTTAATCATAGCCAGCCCACCACCTGAAAACCATAAGCGATCAGCACGGATAACACGACTATCGATGCGATGTAAAGCAGGGCAGTCCTCCGCCCCATAGACTTCCCGATGGCGAAGACCGTAGATAGGTTAGTGGCTGGGCCAGCAATCAGGAACACCAAGCCCGCGGCGGGACTCATCCCCTTGGCAATCAGTGCGGCGATGAACGGGACCGAGGCGGCCGAGCAAACGTATATCGGCGCCGCAATCAGGACAACCAAAATCAACGGCAACAACCCCCCGCTTAGGTTCTGCTGGATTACGCTCAGTGGAATCAGGGCCGCGATTATCCCGGCCGCGAGGAGGCCAACTATAATATATGGCCCCACATCGTCGACCATATCTATGAACCCGTAGCGGAAAGTCGTCTTGATCCTCTCTTTGAATTCGTGCCGGCACTTCTCGCACGCGGGGACATCTTTAACTCGGAAGGGATGCTTCTTCTTTTTGGGCATCCTAACTCTTCTGGGTTCATCCTGCAGAAGGACCAACGCCAACAGTCCGGTGAGGATCGCGACACCGAAGCACGCAATGATCTCGGCCAGCGCGAACTTCCAGCCCAGCATCCCGAGGACTATCAAAATGGTCGTGATGGTCGTCGCCGGGGTGGCGATGAAGAAGGCGAGCGTTGAGGCGCGAGAGGCCCCCTGTCGGTATAGCCCCACGCCAGCAGGAATGACACCGCACGAGCACAGCGGCAGAGGTATGCCGATGAGTGTCGCCGTTGAAATCGACTTGAGGTTCCTTCCACCGAGGTGTTTGAATAAGAATTCCGAGGAGACAAAAGCCCTAAGCAGCCCCGCGAACAGGAAGCCCATCAGCAACCAGGGCGCCGCCTCTTCTAGGTAATGCCAAGTGTTCTCCAGTATTTCCACGATCACGGCGGCAATTTCGGTCACTTTCCCGCCTCACCGATACATTTTATAACGTTGTTATATTTATACAAATTTCGACCATGAGTGCCGGGGTGGCAGAGTGGGAATGCGGCGGCCTGCAGAGCCGCTTTTCGCCGGTTCAAATCCGGCCCCCGGCTCCACAGCCCTGAACTTTTGGTTTGAAGCCTCGCTATTCAATTGACGCGAGCGGCAGAACTAGTTATCCAATTAGCCATAGGTGTGGTAGGTGTGTACCTCCACAATCGGGCCTCGGAAAACTTGGATGCGATTATTGCCTGCATCCGCGACATATACTTTTCCGCCGGCGTCCACGGCTACTCCCTGCGGACTGTTGAATTGCCCATTCCCTGAGCCATAACTTCCCCACTTGGCGATGAAATTGCCGTTGGAATCGAACTTCTGCATGCTGTCATTATGTGTGTAAAAATCCGTATTCGCGTCTGAAATATACACATATCCACTGCTGTCCACGGCTATCCCCATGGGCCCATGAAATTGCCCGTCCCCCGTGCCTTCGCTTCCCCACTTTGCGATGAAGGTGCCGTTGGAATCGAACTTCTGGACGCGTCTTTCTGCATGCCCAAGTGCCTGATGGTCTGAGACATACACATTTCCGCTGCTGTCCACGCCTATCCCCTCCGGCCAGTTGAATTGCCCATTCCCTGAGCCATAACTTCCCCACTTGGCGAGGAAGTTGCCGTTGGAATCGAACTTCTGGACGCGGGCATTACGTTCATCTGAAATATACACATTTCCGCTGCTGTCTACGGCTATCCAGTTTGGAAAGATAAACTGTCCATCCCCCGAGCCCCAACTTCCAAACTTGCTGATGAAGTTGCCGTTGGAATCGAACTTCTGGACGCGATGGGCCTGATCTGAAACATACACATATCCACTGCTGTCCACGGCTATCCCGGTGGGTGCAGCGAAGTGCCCATCCGCCGAGCCATAGCTCCCCCACGTTGTGATGAAGTTGCCGTTGGAATCGAACTTCTGGATTCGATTATTGTTTGTATCCGCAACGTATACGTTTCTGTTGCCGTCTACGGCTATTCCACTTGGATAGTTAAACTGTCCATCCCCCGTGCCATAACTTCCCCATACGGTGCAGGAAGAAGGCAGATAAGCCGTCATGCTACGGGTTCCATATCCATTCTCCGATGCAATCGTCGTGGTCTGGTCGTAATCGAGTTGCCTGAGAAGTTCAATGTCCAGATCGATGAGCCTGTAGCTTCCCAGCGGGACCCTTCCGAAATCATAGCGGACCACCTCGTACGAATATGCGTCGCCCCACGAATCGGGGAACGTGGTCCCGTTCCTGCGCACAATGTTTTCGGCCGTGTAGACTATTTCCGTGGCCCCGCCCATCAAATATAGAAAGTTGAGGTCAATACTGTCCGGCAAGTTCTCCCCTGTGAAGTGGGGGAAATTCACGATCCTCGCCGTGAGCACTCCCGTCCCACTGGTTGACTCGTTTTCGCCGGCCAAACCGCTCGACAGCTCAAGAGAAAACCTATCAGCCATTTGAAGCATGACCGGGGCAGAATATTCCGCCTGAGAATCGAACTTGCCCAGCTCCCTTGCAGTTACGGTGTCGATTCTCGAGCAGGCCAACTTCTCAACACAACTCACGAACTCGTTTATCTGGCTTTCAAAGATTGGCTCCCATTCATTCCAGAATGATACGGCCTGAGTGCTGTTCTCCCCGTACTTCCCGTGGATGGCGTCGAGCACGAGGGTTACTCCCTGGAGTTCCAATCCCAGCAGATAAGCGAAACGGTCCTCGAAGCACTGGTAGATGTAGGCCATGTCGTCGCTCGAAGTTGCACCCTTGGCAGCCAGCGTGGCCCAGATATTCAACAGCCCTTCTTCACCCGCGTAGTCTGAAATGCTTAATTGAAGTTGATAAAGGTCAGACCTTATTCCGTGCGTAGAATGTAAAATTTGATTTATGTACTGGTTCGCCATATCTTGACATTCCTCTAGTCTATTATTGTCGTTCTCGCGTATCGCGTCCGATGTATCTTCTGATAAATCTCGCAAACTTGAGAAGGCGCTCATAATGTGAGACGCTGGGTCCTTAATACTCTCTACGAGCTGGCCGCGTCGAGTTTTCAGCTGATTGACTCTCCCTTCCTCCGCTATCACGCGCGCCAGTTC
Source organism: Hadarchaeota archaeon (SeqCode) (assembly GCA_964555495.1). Classification (GTDB taxonomy): domain Archaea; phylum Hadarchaeota; class Hadarchaeia; order Hadarchaeales; family JAGGTB01; genus CAZKSL01. The sequence continues at coordinate 2,287 of CAZKSL010000010.1, read as the reverse complement.
TTCCTCCATCTGCTGCAGCTGCTGCCTCAACGCCGCGAACTCGTCCGCTATTTGTTTGGATATGGCGTCTAACTTCCGGCTTATCTCCCTTTGCCCGTCTTTAAGCTCCCGTAAAGTGGACTGGATCTGATCTAACTGCTCACTCATCGCGTCCAATTTCTGCCCGTCTGGGTCAAACACGTATCTGAAAACCCAGCCGATGTCATGCCCTTCGGTGAGGCCCAATACCGTGCCACCAATAGCTCTGAAGCAATATTTGAAAATATTCAAAACATCTCCAAACCCTACCCCAACCGCAGGCGAGGAGAATAGGTGGTTCTCAACCTCGATATCGATCTCCCCAACCAAATTGTCCACGAACGCGTCAAATCCTCCCGCATTTTCGGCCTCATCCATGAAGTTATCATGGGAAAAAGTGTACGAGTAGTACTCGGGGGTGTCGATGAGATCGGTGATATTGTCGGGGGACTCAATTCCCAAAAATTCCTCGACAACGTTCTCGGCCTCAGCGTAGCTCACCTCCGAGTGGTTCTCCCTGTAAGCGGAGATCAGAGTTGTGACTGCATTCAGGTTGTAATAGGTGTTTTCGTCAAAACCGTGGACCTCCCTCACGACCGTTCCCGTGAAGACCTGATTATCCAGCGTTCCCCCAGTGGCGATGATTTTGAATTCGCTTGGCAACGACTTGACCTCGATGAGGAAAGATCCGCTCGGGTGGGTGGAGTCGTTCTCCTCGAAGATCTTTTTCCCGTCCAAGGTGTAGACGGCGACCGTCGCGCCGACGATGGAGTTGTCCAAGGAAACGCTGCCCATCAGGAAGCTGGTCGTTACCTCCCCTTCTCTGAGCTCGCTGGGGCCCATTAACAAAACTAGGCTGCCCCCGACGCTGGCCAGAATGCAAATTATCACAATTATGGAGAGTGGCTTCTTGTTCATAATGGCAGCTTTGCCTCGATGCGTGCGACTACGGGGCATTCGTTTCACCAAGATTCATTGCCACGGTAAACTGTAACAACCACCCTACATATAAAAATTATTTCAAATGTGAAATTTTAGCTTTTTACCTCTTTAGGCCCAAGATATCTGTAGACGCGGCTCGGCTTGCCTCTGCCACCGCGTCCGTTAGCAGCTGGGCTAGTTTTATCCGTCTGTTGCACTAGCCCCTGTCTAATCAGTTTCCTTACTGTGCGCCAGGTTGTGGCCCGGGAAGCACTGGCCTGCCTCATTAGCTGGGGGAGTGTGAATTCCTCGAGTTTCATTATCTGACCCACTATCTCTATATCCCTGACCGTCATGTCCTTCAGTCCATGCTCGAGCAAAGTCGACATTGCATTGCCCCACAATTTTTGTCTGCTGATCCATATTCCGATGGCTATCGATCCTACTGCCACACCGATGATGGCAGAGATGGGCAAAACGCTGATGGGTTCAGTTTCAGATGTTGCTGTCTCCGAGACAATAAGCGGCCCCTCGGTTTGCGTGGCTTCGGCGTAAATTTCACTCGAGACGGTTAGTGGAACTGGGGCCCCTACATAACTCCCAAGTAAAACGCGGCGAAGGGAAATCAGGTAGATGTCCTGGTCTGAGATATATTCAACGTTCTCCACAGCATACTCGGTGCCCTCTATAGAGGCATTTTGTCCATAGTTCTCAAGAATAACGGTTCGGGACGAGGTGACAGTTTGACCCTTCCCGTAGAAATGGCCTAGCGTGAAGTAGGACAAAGCAACGCAGCCTAGGGTGATTGCAGCTATCAATACGCCAGCTGACCAACGACGCATACCGACCAGTAGAGTATCAGGTGTGAAATTTATAAATCGCGCCTTTACACGAAAAGTTCGTCTCCAATTAGGCTACTGCTTGTTAAATCCCCCAGCGTAGTTCAGTTGTGGGTTCGAATCCTGTCTTCGCACCAAGAATCTTATTAACCCCGAAGGTCAGAATCCTGGTGAGGTGATTAATAGATGAAGTGGGACTTGCAGGGCACCGTGATGCAAATTCTCAACACCGAGCTCAAGCCGGGCGAGAAGATTATCTCCGAATCTGGAAAAATGATGTACATGACCGACAACATAAAAATGGAAACCAAAGCCTTGGGCGGGCTCTGGAAATCTCTGAAACGAAAGTTCGCCCATGAGTCGTTCTTCCTTGTGGAATTCTCGCCGCAGGGGGGCGACGGGGTAGTCGCCTTTGCGTCCGAAGTTCCGGGGAAGATAATCCCAGCTAAGCTGAAGGCCGGGGAGGAGCTGATATGCCAGAAGGACGCCTTCCTCTGCTCGGATACCGG
>CAZKSL010000009.1:0-15350 GCA_964555495.1 Hadarchaeota archaeon (SeqCode) | reverse complement strand
CTCCTGAGGGACATTACGAGACGACAAACAAAATCTTGGACTTGGCAGAGCAGCTCAAGGTGAGCCAAATTTTTACCCTTGGCGGGTACGCGACCGGGCGCTATTCAAAGAGGAAGCCGCAGGTGATTGGGGTGGCAAGCCACGAGGAACTCATGGACACCTTTCGAGATCGTGGAGTGAAAATTGAGGAAGGCACCGGCCCCATTATCGGCGCCTCAGGCCTACTGTTGGGGTTAGGAAAACTGCGCAAGATGAAAGGAACGTGCTTGCTGGGTGAAACTCACGGCATGCTCGTGGACCACCGGTCCGCCCAATCTGTGTTGGAAACGCTGATTGATATCCTGGGGATAAAAGTGAATATGAATAAGCTCGAGCAACGGGCGAAGAAGACAGAAAAATTAATCGGCCGCATCCGAAAGGATCAGAAACTCAGGAAGCGCAAGAGGAAGAGAGCTGAGGAGGAAGAGGTCTCATACATCGGATAGTTGCTCATTAGGTAATCGGGTTGAAACCCGTGAGAAGAAAAATAACGGCACTAATTGCTACTGGAGCCATCGTGGTGGCTCTAGCAACATTTTTCCTCTTAGACATAGATGGAGACGGATTGTCGAACTTTGATGAGCTTCGTCTAGGGACCTCGATTAACAACTCGGACACGGACAGCGATGGGCTGAGTGACGGATTGGAGGTCAACACCTTCAAAACGGACCCATTTGTCGTAGATACGGATAACGATAACCTGAATGACGGGCCGGAGGTGAACACCTACGGGACGAGCCCGTCGGATGCTGACACAGACGACGATGGGCTAAACGACGGGCCGGAGGTCGGTATTTACGGGACGAACCCCTTGAAGGCAGACACGGACAGCGATAACCTGGGTGACGGATTGGAGGTGAACACCCACGGCACCGATCCTTTGAGCGCCGACACTGACAACGACAATCTGAGTGACTGGTCGGAAATCAATACCTACGGAAGCAACCCAAAGTCCGCTGACACGGACAGCGATGGTCTCAGTGATTTTTTTGAATTGAATGTCCACGCGACAGACCCCCTCTCCGATGATAGCGACAACGATAGATTGCTCGATGGCCAAGAAGTAAACGGCTGGACGATAACGCTGAACGGCTCGTCGGTTGGGGTGACGTCGGATCCCCTTTCAGCGGATTCAGATGTGGACAACCTAAGCGATTGGGCCGAGTACAACACTTACCTCTCGGACCCTAAATCTCAGGACACCGATGGCGATGGGTCGAGCGATCCCTTGGAGGTGCTCTACAATACCGATCTTTCTGATGCGTCGAGCGCACCACAGCAAAACGAAAATGCTCCGAGCTATCCGCGCCTCTTCCTCGAAATAGATTACATGTCGGGCTACGACCCGGCACCGGGGGCAATTAGTTACATCGAATCTTATTTTGAGAACGACCTAGGCGTGGTGGTAGAGGTGACTTACGATGAGGTCACGGACAGCGAACTCTCCGCCGCCGGTGTTTCACCCGATTCGATTAGCACCCAAGAGTTGAGCACGATAGAGAGCAACTTCCACGGCAACCCCACGACCCACCTCTACGTGTTCTACGCGAACGAGCTTTCGGAAGAGGAGGAAAGTGGGGGGCTGGCGCGAAGCGACTTTGGGGTGGCCCTGAACGCACAGTACTTCCCTGGGCGCATCGATCGCGAGAGAACGATTTTGCTCCACGAGATTGGGCACGCTATTACCTCGGTTGGCGAGGAACATTGTGATAACTCAATGTGTGTGATGCAACCGGTGGTGATTTTTGAGAATCCGGTCTATTGCGACAGCTGCTGGAGCAAACGCAACCTCTTGGATATCTTTTCGGTAGATGAGCCGTGGCTATGAGAAAGAAATTAAAGAGTGGCTAACATTTGGGAACTCTGGTGGGCAGGTGGAAATAGACGCGAGTAAGTGCATACGATGCGGTGCTTGCGCTAGCGTTTGTCAGCTCAACTTGATTGAGGTGCTGGACGCGCAAGTGCGGGTGCTGAAAGGTTGCACGAACTGTGGGCTCTGTGAGAAGGCGTGCCCGCTGGGGGCGATAACAATTGGTTGAGAAGTACGACATCGCGGTGGTAGGCGCTGGGCCCGCTGGTTCGACGGCAGCACGCGCAGCCGCCAAGGCCGGGGCAAAAGTCCTGATGTTAGACAAGCGCCGCGAGCTCGGTGTCCCGGTACAGTGCGGGGAGGCCCTGAGCGAGGACGCTCTAAAAGAGCTGAAAATCAAGCCGGAAAAGCGATGGGCGATAAATAGGATCAATGCCACCAAACTGATCTCGCCATCCGGCATCTCCGTGACGATAAAGGAGAGATACATGGGGAAAGTCGGTTACATGCTCGACCGTAAAATCTTCGATAAACATCTCGCGCTGCTGGCGGTCAAGGCTGGCGCTGACATCAAAGTCGGCACGTTTGTCGATGGGTTGTTGACCGAGGGCAAGGAGGTGCGCGGGGTGAAGGCCAGGGGGATCGATGGACGACTGGAGGTTCAGGCTGACGTGGTGGTCGCGGCCGATGGTGTGATGTCTCGCGTGGCACGGTGGGCGGGAGTCAACACCGCCCTTAAGCCGGACGGAATCGAGACCTGCGCTCAGTTCAAGATGGCCGGGGTAGACATCGAGTCGACATCCACGATGGAATTTTACTTCGGGAGCAAGATTTCTCCAGGCGGATACGCTTGGGTCTTCCCCAGAGGGGGTGGCACCGCAAATGTAGGACTAGGCGTGCTCGTGGGTAGGGCTAAGAGAACACCAGTCGAGTACCTCAAGGATTTCATTGAGGCATCTCCCGGCCTCAAGAAGGGGCGAATATTTGAATTAAATATAGGAGGGGTTCCAGTCTGTGGGCCTATCAAGAAGACGGTGAAAGGCAACGTACTAATTGTCGGGGATGCCGCGCGTCAGGTCAACGCTCTGACTGGCGGAGGGATAGATTCTGCCATGCGCGCCGGGAATATTGCTGGTGAGGTTGCTGCGAAGGCGGTAGCCGAGGGTGACACCTCCGAGAAGCGATTGAACGAGTACGACAAGCGCTGGCGCGAGGCCATTGGCAAGAGGCTGAATCAGTACCTGAAGGGGAAGGACGTGCTCCTTGACCTATCCGACGAGGAGCTCGACAAACTGGGGAAAACCCTGCAGGGCGTGAGGTTTGACAAGATAAGCCTGACCGACATACTTAAAGTCCTGGTAAAGACGCACCCGAAGCTCTTGTGGAAGCTCAGGGGCCTGATGTGAAATAGTCTTCACTCTCATTGGGAAGCTAGGGGGTCAGCCTTTTTCTGTCCCGCGGGAACAAGACGGCCTCTCGAATATTTTTTGCCCCGGTCAACACCATGGTTAACCTCTCTAATCCCAGCCCCCAACCCGCATGCGGTGGGAGCCCGCACTCAAAGTTCTTGAGATGGTGTTTGAAATGCTGGGGGTTCAGCTTTTTCTCCTTAAGCTGCTTGGTCAGTAAATCTTTCTGGTGGATTCGGGTGCCACCGGACGCGAGCTCGATCCCCTCGTACATGAGGTCGAAGGCGTGCGAGAGCTTTGGCTCGTCAGCGCGAGGCATGATGTAAAAGGGTTTGATGGCGGTCGGCCAGTCGGTCACGAAGTACGCTCCGTTCATAAGTTCGCCGAGTTTTCGTTCGGCGGGGGTGGGAAAGTCCTCGCCCCACTTCACCTTCACGCCGGCGTCATCTAACTTTTTGATGGCCTCGTCGTACGAGAGTCTGGGGAAAGGTTTTTTCGGAACTTTTGGCTTCTGGTCGAGTTTTTCTAGTTCCTCCTTGCATCCCTCCTTAACCTGCTTGAAGACGTGGACTATCAAATCCTCAAGTATGTTCATGACATCGTCGTCGGTTGCAAAAGCAACCTCGATGTCCACGGAGATTACCTCATTTAGGTGTCGCGTGGTGTCGTGTTCCTCGGCCCGGAAAATTGGGCCTATCTCGAACACCTTGTCGAAACATCCCGTGAGCACCTCCTTGTAGAGCTGGGGGCTCTGGCTCAAGAACGCCTCACGCTCGAAGTACGAGATGGGGAAGAGGGAGGCCCCGCTCTCGGTCGCGCTCCCAACAATCTTCGGCGTGTGCACCTCGATGAATTTTTTGGCGAGCAGACGTTCTCTCAGTGCCTGAATGGCTTCATGTTTTATCCTGAATATCGCAGCGGGTTTCGGGCGACGGAGGTCTAGGAGGCGCGCATCGAGTCTCGTGTCTAGGTCCGCTTTTACCCGGCCAGTTGGATCCAGGGGGAGGGGCGTTGTTGCGGGGTTCAGCACCCGGATTTCAGACGGCACCACCTCCACGCCTCGCGGCGCCTGCTTGGCAGCGGTTATTTTACCCTTTACTGCGACCGCGGATTCCTTGCTTAGAGAGTCCATCTTGCCGAGGATTTTTTTGCCGACTTTTTTCTTCGGGGCGGTAATTTGTATGGTGCCCCCGATGTCGCGGAGCACGAAAAATTTGATCCCCCCCAGATCTCGAACGTCAGTGACGTAGCCCATCAAAATAACTTCTTTGCCCGCCAGCCCGGGTTTGATATCGCTCGAAAGGTGGGTCCGCCGCCAGCCGCTCAACTCGTCAATTTTCATGCAATCCTACTCGGACACGAGCTTAATGTTCTTATCGGTTATTTTCGTCAGCAACGCCTGCAGCACGTTGACGCCCGCGGGCAGGAGCATCAGGTCCGAGCGGCCTATCCTCACGTGATGTTCATCCTCGCCACTCTTTCTGAACAGAACGTTGACCCCTAGGACTTTCACAGGCGCCAGAATGTTTCGCGCTATCTCGTGGATACCAGTACCAGTCTCGATTACTCGGATCTTCATTCCAAGTTGTTTTTCCAATTTCTGGGCTAACTTCTCTTCTCGACCCATAAGTAGACTTTGTCCTCCGCGCTCCACTACCAAGGTGGTCAGGCCACCTTCCCTTAGCGCGCGCCTGAAGTCGATTTCGTCGAGCCCCCGGTGTTTTTGCGCGAGTTCATATAGCGTACGAGAGATTTCCACATCTAGTTGAGAAATTTTGCCCTCCTCGAGCTTGCGTTTGCACCCCGGGCACAGCACATCGCTCTTGAAACACGTATCACATACTGGCGCCTTCGTAGCAATTCCCCCGGTCAAATAGAATAGAAAAAGTAAAAATAAAAAAGGTGTCGGAAAGACGTTTAACCGCCTTTTCCGAGCGATAACTCAATGGTAGAGACGTTGGAGGTTCCACGATCTCCCGTGACCTCCTCGGTACCAATATCTATGTTTTTCACTTCCAGCCCCTGCAGGAATCGGTTTCTGACGATTTCTGCCGTGTCGACTGCCTTGCTGATTGCCCTGCCACGCGCTTTGAGGACGACCTCGTTGGCGCCCTCGTTGAACTGCGTGATGGCAGCCAGCACGTAGTTCATCACTGGTTTGCTCCCGATGAAGACCACGTTCTCCGCGGCTCTCTTCTCGACTGGTTTCTCAGGGGTCTTTCCCGCAGGTTGTGCTGCGGCATTTTTCTTCTCTTCAGCCATGGTTCTCTGCCTCCTTTGGTTTTTTGATGTCCCTTTGTCTTACCCGAACTGCGGATAAAAGTTTTTCGATGAGCCGCACACGGGCGCTTGATTAACGAGTGGGACCACGAACCGGGCCGCGATCTACTTCAGGATACCGCGCCTTTTCATCTCCACCATTCGCTTTTCAATGCGGTCCCGGAGTTCACCGAGGTCCTCCCTTCCGCGGGCCAATCCGATGTAGTTGGCTAGGTCATCCAGCAGGTACTCGGCGGTTTCGACATCTAGGATGCCCGCGTAGATGGCGAGTTCAATAGTGTAGAATGAGCGCATTACCGCGCCACGCCCCCGCTTCCAGCGCTTCCACGCCCCCGGCCTCTGAATGCGAAGTCTTTCCGCAAGCTCCTCGAATGTAGCGCCTTCGCTCCAGTAGTGGAAGAGCATGGTCTTGAGTGTCTTCTTGTCGAGGCAGGATCGCTCGAGCAGCACCTGCGCGAGCTTGTTTTCACTTAACCATTTCTCGGCCTGTAGGAATTCCTCTCGCGGCCGCTTTTGCCGTTTTCCGCCCCTTTCAGCCGGATTTGAGAGCATATGGGTCCAGTAACAATACAATCTCAACGGTTTAAATTTGTTTCCATTTACTGGAAACATAGAAAGATACTTTCAGACGCACTTTCACAGGGACGATGTTACCTCAGAAATGGAAAAATGCGCCTCAGGAGCGAGCGCTTGTTCGCTTTTTTCACTGCACGCGCGTCGATTGGAGTATCTTTTTCCGCGGCGTAATACAGCGCGTTGCTGGCGGCTTTAAGAACGCCTCTCGGGACGCCTTCAGTGATTTTGTAAAGCTCCTCCAAGCCCTTTGGGGTGACCAGCCCGTCCCAATTGGTGCAGCCGGCGCCTCTTAGACGAAGCCTAATCAACTCCTCGACCTGCCTCCTGTTCATTGGCATCAGTTCGGCTTTCACCTGCACGCGATCCTTCAGCGCTGGCACGGTGTCGAGAAATTGCTCCATCTGATTCGGCGTGCCGTTGAGCAGAAGTGCTATTCCGGGGATATCGGCCAGCACCCGTAGAAACTCGCCAATCTCCCGCATGTCGGCACCGCTCTCAGAGACATCATCAATAATTATGGCCAGCCGCTCCCGATGCTCTTGAGGCCACCTGTGCAGGATTTCGAAGAGGCTCGCTCGATCCTTGTCCGCGTTCATCTCCAACCCCAGGATTATCGCGCGCAGGAACTCATCGGTTGACTTGTAGGTAGCCCCGTGGACAAATATCGCGACGACCTGTTTTGATGGATCCTTAGTTATCAGGCTTTCTTCCTTTAGCGACGAGATCAAAAACTCGCACACGGTTGTTTTGCCGGCCCCCAGCCCTCCCGTGAGGACGCCGACTTTACCATCTGATAACACGCACTTGAGCTTGCGCAGGTCCGTCTCCTGAAACGGGGCAAATGCCTCGGCTGATGCTAGCTCGGGCTTGAATGGATCCCCCTCAAGCCCCCAGCGTTGGAGGTAGTCCTCAAGACGCCGGTCGCGACCGACTTTTTCCTCGAATTTGGTCATCTTGCCAGCCTCACATTCAGTTTAAATGCCTCATTCTCGCTTATTAGGTAGTTAAGAGCGCTCATTTTCTCGCAAAACTCCTTTACAACGTTTTCTGGGCAGTGTGCTTGTAATGCAAGTTCCTCAGGCGTGAATTTCTCGAGCACGATGGCAGCTGAAAGGATGTCTCCGAAGGCTGCGCGCTGAGCAAGTCCGGAGGGGGCTAGTTTATCGAGGATCGCGTGACGGGCAAGTTCAGCTGGCGGGGTTTCCTTTTTTGGTTTTTTTACCTTAGGCGCGGGTTTGGGTTTCTCCTCCACGGGAGGTTCGGATCTTACCCGCTCAGTTTCTGGTCGTGGGACTGCTGGGCGCGGCGCGGATTCGCCGAGTATCCTCAAAACTTCGCTCTCGGGTACCCTGCGTCTGTTCCCGGGAGTCCTTACACATTGGATCTTGTCCTCTCTATCCCAGCGCTGGATGGTTTTCGTGCAGACCCCAAGTAACTCCTTCGCCTCTTTTATGGTGAGCAATTTCCCCATTTGTCCACTATTGTCCCCTTATACACACATGCTACTTAAATCTTTCCACTTATGTCAACTTATGTCCACTTGGCTGGGGGAGCAATCTCGATAGCACCTTCTCAACGTCACAGATAGTGTCGACGCACCCGTCCCGGAGTAGGGGCTCCATTTGCACAGTGATCCCCTCGTTGACCAGCCCCATCGAGACCTCCGAGAGGTTGGGGCAGCAGGCCACGCCGAAGGCCCCCTTAGGCTTGCATCGTTTCACGATCCTCTTTACAAAGGTGCCACCCGGGGCGATGAAAACCCTGTACCCGTGGGGTTCGAGCTTCTTTTTCATGTCCGCTATAACGCAGCGCCCGCATTCCTGACACACTATGCCGTTTTCTTGGGTCGTCTTGGCGGGACAGTCAGTCGATCTGAGGCACTGGGGTAAAAATACCAAAACTTCGTGAGGGTCTAGTTTTTTGAATTCATCTTCCTGCCGAGTGTTATATAGCTGAATTATAAAGCGGTCTATCAGCCGGCTATCCAGCCGAAGTTTCCCGAAGAGATACCTGAGTGGCCCGTAGAGGGTCGTGACGAAGGCGAGGAGAATTCGCGAGGTTATTTTCGAGCCTCGCTTCTCGGTAAAGACGATGAGGAGCCCCATGATCAGGACGAGCCCTCCAAATCCAACTAAGAGTATCAGGAAGATTATCCCGAGCAGCTCGAGCACGGTCATGATTTCACGTCCTTAGCTGAACTATTGGCACCATCCTCGTGGCCAGCGGCCGTCAGCAGATCCTTGGGGTCGGGTCACCAATCGAGGCCCTTAGCAGGCGCTGCCCCCCGACGGCTGTTTTGATAGTTACCTCTCCCGAACGCTTATCTATTGCCTCCCCAATTACACAGGCTTCCCTTCCGTATTTTGTCCCTTTCACGGCAGCCAATACCTCATCGCAGCTCTCGGGCTCAACGCAGATGATGACCTTCCCCTCGTTGGTTATGTTAAGCGGGTCTATGCCGAGCATCTCGCTCACTGCCTTCACATTTTGGGAGATCGGAATGTCGCTCTCGTTTACCACTATCCCTACTTTGACCTTCGCAGCTAGCTCGTTAAGTGCGGTTGCCAGCCCCCCCCTGGTTGGGTCCTTCATGGCGGTCACCCCCCCCACCTCCAGAGCAGGCTGTACTACGCTCCAGATTGGGGCGACGTCCGAGCGCAGGTCGCCCCCGATTTCGATCCCCTCACGGTGGGCGAGAATGGTTATTCCGTGGTCCCCGACGCTTCCGGAGACAATTATCTTGTTTCCGGGGCGCAGCCCGTGGTCGGTTATGAGCTTGTCCGCCACACCGACGCCAGTTGTGGTGACTATCACCCCGTCCAGCGCGCCCCTCTCCATGACCTTCGTGTCTCCGGTTACCATTGGGACGTTTACCTCCCTCGCGACGAGTTCCATGGATTGACAGATTTTGCGGAGGCTCTCGATAGGAAATCCCTCCTGGAGGACCACTGCACAAGCCATGGCAAGCGGCTGCCCCCCCATGACCGCGAGGTCGTTGACCGTCCCAGCAACCGCGAGCTTGCCGATGTCGCCCCCCGGGAAGAACGGCGGGTTTATCGTGTGGGAGTCGGTCGTAAATACCAAAGTTTTGTCTCCAACGCTCAGGCTGGCTCCGTCGTCGAGTTCATCGAGACCCACCTCGCCCTGCCGTTTCAGCGAGAATTCCTTCAGGGCTATATCGGCAATGAGCTTCATCATCGCCGAGCCGCCAGCCCCGTGGGCCAGCGAGATTTTGTCCTTGGTCATTTCTCGCCCTTTTCCAGTTCCACGTTTACTATCTCAAGCTCGCGTCCAGTGGCCAGCTCGAGTTCGTGACCCCCGCAGGCCGGGCACGCGATTTCCAGCTCAGGCTCTGGTGAGTGGTAGTGGGCCACGGATTCAACTTTCCCAGAATATCCGCACTTGCACGAGACCTCCAGCGGCACGGGGATGATGTTAAATTCGGTGGACTTGAACTGCTCTCCCCCGAGTTTCTTTAGCCACAGTTTCACGCCCTTGGGCTCGTTGAGTTCACCGATCCGCACGTTGACCTTCACTACCTTGGCCCGGTGTTTGTTGGATATCTCCCTTAGCGTGTTAAGGATTCGCTCCGCCAACACGACCTCATGCATGGATTTCGCCCCCTGCGACCTCACTCCAAGATTTCAGCATCTCCTCAGCACTCTTCTCGTCGACAGTTTGAATGGCGTAGCCAACGTGGACTAGGACGTAGTCGCCCTTCCGCACTTTTTTGAGCAGATCTAGCTGGACCTCCCGGCGCGCTCCGCCGAAGTCCACGATTCCGCACTTTCCATGAATTTCCATCACTTTTCCGGGCACCGCGAGACACATTTTTTCGACCTCGGAACCAGTTTAACTTGGCTCCCCCACGCTTAATTAATAACCCTATTTAGCCTTTGCATCTAAAAACTGGTAGAGGCGCTGAGCATGCTACCGAAGTTCGACTTCCACATCCACACCACCTACTCGGACGGCACGCGGCCGCCAAAGGCCATGGTTGAGGCCGCCGAGGCGCGGGGCCTTGAGGCGGTGGCGATTACTGACCACGGCCCGGAGCTGTCGGTTGGGATATCCCCCGCGAAGATAGCCCCGATGCTACAGGACGTAGAGGCGGCGAAAGAGGACGCGGGGATTCTCGTTCTGACTGGCATGGAGGCGAACATTATCGATCTCTCTGGGGCAATAGATCTCAACGATGGAGTAATCGATAAGCTCGATATCTTGGTCGCAGGGCTGCACCGGCTGAGTTCATTTGGCCGGGACCCCAAGGCGCTCGCGCGCATTTACTTGGAGACGGTCACGAACGCGATGAGAATGGGGCAGATAGACGTTCTCGCCCACCCCTTCCAGTTTCACGGCGATCTAGCGTCTCATCTATCTCCGGAGGATATCAGGGAATTTGCGAGAACGGCGGCGCAGAACGAGGTGGCAATCGAGTTGAACGCAAAATATCACGTCCCCGATCGACAACTGCTGCTGACCTGCGCGGAGGAGGGGGTTAAGTTCAGCATCGGAACGGATGCGCACACCCCCCTGGAAGTAGGGGATGTGGGCTGGCAGGAAGCTATGCTCAGGCGCATCGGCGCGAAGAGGGAGGACCTAATCCTTGGCAGGTTCCTGTAGGTGAGAGATTGGAGCTAAATCTTTCAGCTTTGGAGGGGGCCGAGCGGGTCGCGATAGTCGGGGTAGGCAGCGACTTGCGCGGGGATGACGCAGCAGGTGTGAAGGTCGTGCGGAGGCTTGAAGGCCAAATAGACTCCCCCCGCGTGTTACTCGTGGACGCTGGAGCGGCCCCAGAAAACTTTACGTCCAAAATTAGAAAGTTCGAACCCTCTCACGTGATCATTGTGGACGCGACTGACTTGGGCCTGGAGCCCGGCGCTGTCGAGATGGTGGACTCGGACACTATTGTCGGGCGGGCGACGTCTACGCACAGGTTGCCACTCTCAATGTTTATAGATTATTTACGAGAGCAGACGAGCGCCGAGGTTCTGATGGTCGGCATCCAGCCAGTCAGCGCGGAGATGGGGGCGTCAGTCTCGCGAGAGGTGGAGGAAGCGACAGATAAACTTGCGGGGGTTCTCCTTCAGAAACTAAGTTCACTTTGACACGGCTTCTGCCTTGTCAAAGACCGCGAGTTCGAACTCCCTGGTCATTGTTATCGCTTTCACCGGACAGATATCCGCGCACTCGCCGCAGAAGATACACCGGCCGAGGTCGAACACCGGATTTACTTTGTCGTCCATTGTGATGGCCTTTGAGGGGCAGACTATCGAGCAGAACCTACAACTTATGCACGTGCCCCTATCAACCACCGGTTTACCCCGGAAATCCTCGGGCGGCTCGCGGCGCTCGTAGGGGTATTTGACGGTGTTGGGCTTCCGGAAGAGATTTCTCAGAACCTCTGGTATAATTCGCGGCATTTTAGAGCACCACCACAGCCATGTTTATCAACGCGAGCACCGCCACCACCATCCAGTAGAACTTCAGCGCCTGGTCTATCCGCACCCTGGCGGTGACGCATCGGATGAGCGTTATCAGGACTACGATCGCGAGGCACTTAATGAAGAAGCTCACGATGCCCGGAATCTGAACTCCAGCTATCGTGTGGGCGACGGGGCCGCCCAAGAAGAGGGCCGCGATGAACCCCGCAACTGCAAACGTTTCGATGTTATAGGCCAGCCGGAAAATCGCCAGCTTCGGTCCCTAGTACTCCGTTAACGGCCCGTGCACAATCTCAGTCTCTGCTTCGGGGATGTCGAACGGCGTGCGGAGGAGCTTTCCAGGGACAACCAGCAACGCCGCAACGCCGGCGAGCGGGAGTTGGAACAGCAGCCAGCCGTTCTGTGCTTGGTAGTTCATAATTCCGGCCAGGCTCAGAGTCCCCGCCTGAGCAGCGACGGTCAGCACGGCGATGATGAACGCGAGTTCGTAGGCGAAAAGTTGCACCATGTAGCGCCCGGATCCTGCGATGCCGAAGGGCGACGCCGAGGCGTATCCGCCCAGCATCATTGCGATGGCGGGGATGTTCAGCAGGTAAATAATCACAATCACGTCAGCCGCAGAAGAAAACGCTGGCTGCCCGGAGTTGATCGGCAGCATCACCATCACTGTCACTATCGCCCCGAGGGCCAGGAGGGGGGCGAGCGTGAAGACCCAGCGCTGGGAAGCTGCCGGCGTGATGTCCTCCTTTGTCATTAACTTCCCGATGTCCAAGTAGGGCTGCCACACCGGCGGGCCTATCCGGTTCTGGAAGTGGGCTCCAATTTTCCGGTCGATTCCCTCAAAGAATAGTCCCACGGCCGCCGCGAAGAACAGTCCCGGAAATACCACATACGCGAACACGAAGCTCAGTGGGTTCATCGGTGCATCTCCCTCATCTCCTTCATTGTCAACACTCGCGATTTTCTAGTCTCAGCATCGACTACCGTGACCCGATCTGCACAGGCGAAGCACTGGTCGATGCTCTCCACGACTATTGGGACCTCCGCGATGGTTTCGCCGACCAGCATAACCTGTATTGGGGGAATGTTGGCGATGGTAGGGGTCCGTATCCGCACGCGATACGGGTTCTCCCCTCCGTGAGATTGGATGTAGTAAAGGAGTTCTCCGCGGGGCGCCTCGATTCTGCCGGCAGCTTCACCCTCTGGGAACTTCTCCCCAAGTTTCTTGACTCTCGAACGAATCGGGCCACTTGGCATGGCGGCAATTGCGCGGCGCACGATGTAGATTGACTCCAGAACCTCGCGCAGCCGGACCAGGGCCTTTGCGAGTATGTCCCCCTCTTTCTCAGTTATGACATTGAAGTCGATTTTATCGTACGCAGCGTATGGATCGTCGCGCCTTATGTCGGTGTCGACGTCTGATCCCCTAATGGTCGGCCCAACGGCACAGAGCTTGAGCGCGTCTTCCTTGGTGAGTACTCCTAGGTTTCTGCATCGCGCCAAGATCGTTCGGTCGGTGCGGAAAACATCGACGTAGTGTTTGGCGTGCTTTTCTAGCTCGTCCATGTTGCGCAGAATCTTCACGGCCTTGGTGTCGCCGATATCGCGGCGCACCCCACCCAGAGTGTTGGTGGAGTAGTTCACCCGATTTCCCGAGACCAGCTCGAGCACATCCATGACGAGCTCCCGGTCGCGCCATATCAGCATGAAGAGGGTCATAAACCCTATCTGGTGCGCAGCCACACCGGCCCAGAGCAGGTGGGAGTGGATTCGCTCAAGTTCGGCGATTATCGTTCGGATATAGAGCGCGCGGTCTGGGACCTCGATTCCCGCCAATTGCTCGGCGGTCTGGATGAAGCAAGTCGTGTGTGCGGCGCTGCAGATTCCACAGACACGTTCCGCGAGGTAGACCCCCTTGGCGTAGGGCCGCTCAGCGAGGGCCTGCTCTATGCCGCGGTGCATGTAGCCCATGCGAATGTCGACGTTCGTGATTTCCTCGCCCTTGACCTCAATTCGGAAGTATTCAGGCTCCTTTATCGCAGGGTGTTGTGGGCCTATGGGGACGACGAATGTCATTTTTTCTCCCCCTTCTTCCATCCCTGACGCAACGGGTACTCGCCATCCGGCCAGTCCTCCGGCAGGAAGAGGCGCCTGGGGTCGGGGTGCCCGTCGACCTTTACGCCCAGCATCTCCATGAGCTCGCGCTCGTACAGGATGGCTCCCGGGAAGATATCGGTGACGGTGGGGACCTTCGGCGCGCGCTTTGACACCTTCAACCTGAGGTTGAGCAGGACTCCGTCACCACAGCTGACGTGGTAAATAATCTCAATCTCCTTGCCGAGGTCTGTGCCGGTGATCGCCGTTAGGTGCCGGATATCCCGCTCCCTGAGAGTTAGGAGGGCGTTTTTGAAGCGTTTCTTGTCAGTGGTCGCAGACACGCGCCGTTCGCTTGTCACCTCGTACCCATCGATGTCTGCCCTGATGAGCCCGATCACCTCTTCAGCCTTCATTTTTTCAAGGCCCCCAGCGCTTTGAGTATGCCATCGATTATCGCCTCGGGCTTGGGCGGGCAGCCGGGCACGTAGGCGTCGACGGGAATGATTTTGTCGAGCGGTCCGACCACGTTGTAGCACCCATCGAACACCACGCCGGACATCGGACAGCCCCCGACCGCGATGACGGCCTTGGGCTCGGGCATTTGCTCGTAGATGCGCACCAGCCTTTTCTTTATCTGGCGGTTCACCGCCCCCGTGACGACGAGGATGTCAGCGTGTCGTGGCGTCCCCCGGGCCATGATTCCAAATCTCTCGACATCGTAGCGTGGGGTCAGAGCTGCGAGGACTTCGATGGCGCAACCGTTGCACCCCCCCGTGTCGAGGTGCAGGATCCACGGCGATTTTCTCCTGAAGAAGCTTGTTAGTCCCGTGTCATCACCCCAGTGCCAACCAGATGGCGATTAGGATTACTATGAAGCCGACCAGGACCCAGAGGAGATAGGTGCTCAGGACTCCCGTGTGCCCGGGAGCGACGTGACGATAGAACCTCCTGAAGACCCTTCGCACAGCCGAGTAGAACTGCTCGCTGTCGGCCCTTGCCTCACCGGGTTTCAGCTCCTCGCCGCAGGCATAGGTCTTGACCTTATCGTCGGTCGGCTTGCGCGCGGTAATCCTGTGGCTCCCCTTCAGCAGGAGCCAGGCAATGGCTATGCCCAGCACCATCGCTCCCGTCGCTATAACCGGCCCCCAAAATCCATGTCCAAATTCCATTAGATGCCCCCCAATACCCATTGAGCTGGACGCACGAGATCGATACCCAAGGAGGGGAAGACCCCCAGCAGGATGCAGAAGGCCGCGAGCAGGACCACTGGGAACAGCATCTGGATCGGCGCCTCCTTCACATTTTTTAGGCGGCGCGGGCGCTGTCCTAAGAATATCATGCTAAAGGCTTTGAGGAAATAGGCCAAAGTCACCGCGCTAACTATCACGGCTATAACGGTAAATACTGCGTATCCGGCCTCGACTCCTGCGATGTAGATGGTCCACTTGCTCGCGAACCCGTTGAGCGGCGGAACTCCGGCTATTGCCAGCGCCCCGATTGCAAATGCCCCCGCAGTTATTGGCATATTACTGGCGAGGCCGCCGAGTTTGTCCATGTTTGAGGTCCCGATCCGGTAAATGAGGGCCCCGGCGACCATGAAGAGAAGCATCTTGTAGATCACGTTGTTGAGCAGGTGGAAGAGACCGCCCTGAATCCCCAGCGAGGTCCCGAGCCCGACGCCGAGTAGGACATAGC